>JABDEK010000004.1 GCA_013287135.1 Acidobacteriota bacterium
GGCGTGCTGTAGCCGGCTTCCATAGCAGCGTGTGTGACCTTTGCTCCCTCTGCGAGTAGGCGCATCGCCTGCATCAACCGAAGTTGCTGACGCCATTTCCCGAAAGTCATTCCGGTTTCTTCCTGAAAGCGTCTCTCTATCGTACGCTTGCCGGCACCTACGCCTTTGCAGATCTGAGTAAGAGTGCGTTGGTCGCCAGGGTCTGAAAGCAATACGCCGGCTACTCGGAGAGCTCGGGAATCCGATGGGTTGGGAAGCTGCAAAGAGACGGTCTGAATCGTTTCCAGTTGATCCACGATGAGATCAATTAAGTGGCGTTGCCGCCGGTCTTTTCTGTTCCAGGTCGCAACGGTACAGGCCCGGAGAATCAGTTCCCTTAGCAACGGCGATACGTTTACGACGCAACAGCTCCGCGGCAAAGGTTTCACCAAGCGTGGCTTCAAGTAGAGCGTGCGCATCGAGACCATCCCTGACATTGTGATGGTGTGCGGAAGTGTAGCCGGGATCCATACGGCGCGGTCGGTAGGCACCACCCACGCACTGTCACTGGCGCGGACAGTCATAACCCCGCGTGACGCGTAAACGAGTTGATCGCGACCGTGAACATGCAACGGGATTACGTGGCCCGCAGGATAGTCGCGACGGAGAGTCGTAATCTCAGTATGGCCGGGCGCGCCGGGATCAGAACGTTCGGTTTGACGCTTTTGGGACACTCTTTGTCACAATATCGAAAGAACGCAAGCGCATCAATAGCTAATCTGTCCATGGCTGAAGTAATTCGAGCGCTTATGAATGCGCACACGATGAATAGATTCCATCACTGGTACTGCCGGTCGTCTGTATGGAAGCGCAGGATCGAGACCGAACTAATGCCTTGGGCGTTAAACGGCGCAACGCTCCTAGAGCCAGCGCTTGAAATCGGTCCAGGACCGGGAATCACCACAGAATATTTGAGAGCAAGAGTTCAATCGTTAACGGCGCTCGAGCGTGATGCAGTTCTGGCGAACCACCTTGGTCAACGGTTCCGCAGAACCAATGTGCGAGTCATCGAAGGAGACGCGACCGCCATGCCGTTTGAAAACGGTTCTTTCCGGGGCGTGTTTTGTTTCACGATGCTACACCACGTGCCATCCGCAGCGCTGCAAGACCGCCTGGTCGCCGAAGCGTTTCGCGTCCTCGCGCCCGGCGGAGTATTCCTGGGGACCGACAGTCGAATGAGTTTGCGCATGAAGCTATTTCATTGGTTCGACACCATGGTGATTGTCGATCCCCAGACTTTTCCCATGCGCCTCCGGCGAGCAGGCTTCACGGACGGACGCGTCGAGCTTTCGGAAAGCGCGTTTCGTTTTTGTGCAAGACGGTAAATCCCAAGAAGCAACGAGGAGGGAAACAATGAGTGATTCGCGACTTTCAACGTGGTTGAAGATCTTTCTGCTCATCGCTATCGCAGCCTGTTCTTGCAGCGTGTCACCGACGGCATTCGCTAGTCCAGAAGTGGCTTCAGCCAACCCGGAAAGCCGGCAGATGGATTTCTGGTTGGGCGACTGGACGGTGACCTACCCCGGAATGACAGGCCGCGCAAACAGCAAAGTTTACGTCGAACTCGACAACTGCATGATCGTGGAGAACTGGGATGGCGGAAAAGGCCATCGCGGCAAAAACATGTTCGCTTACAGTGACGATGACAAGAACTGGCATGGAATGTTCGCGGATAATCAAGGCCGCGTACACACGTTCGAGGGAAAAGTCGTGAATGGATCCGGCGAGTTCACCGGGCCGAGCCGCGGCTCGAACGGAGAAACGGTCTTAAACCGAATTAAGATAGTGCGCATAAATGCGAATAAGGTGGAACAGTCGTGGGAGAAATCAACGGATAATGGCACCACGTGGACCATGGAATTTCATGGAGAATACATGCGGAAAAATCCTTGATTGTCAGGCTGGCTGCAAAGAGGTGCTAATCATGCTCCGTCATTTCTCGTGGATTTTACCTTGCTTGATCGTTTTCGTTCTCGCCAACCCAGTCGCTTCATTCGTCTCCGGGAGTTCTCAGCCTCCGATTGTCACGCTAGAAACGGGGGTTCTCGAAGGCACGCGTTTCGGTTCCGCGCCCAACGAAATTGCATTCCTTGGCGTGCCATACGCAGCACCACCCATTGATGGCTTACGCTGGAAGCCGCCACAGCCTTCGGAAAAGTGGAACGGCACGCGCAAGGCGACCGAATTCGGCGCGGCGTGTGCACAGCTTCCGGCAGGCTGGCTCCACATGCCTGCGTGGAATGAAGACTGCCTATTTCTGAATATTTGGACGACGCAACTTGATGCGAAGGCGAAAAGGCCGGTCATCGTTTATTTTCACGGTGGAGGAAATACCAACGGTTTTAGCCAGATGACTCCGCTGGGGCCCACGCTTGCGCGTCTGGGCGTCGTAGTCGTAAGCGCAAATTATCGCCTAGGCCCGCTGGGATTTTTTGCGCATCCCGCGTTGACTCAAGAATCTGAACATCGCTCTTCCGGCAATTATGGTCTTCTCGATCAACTGCAAGCCCTGAAATGGTTGCACGAAAATATTTCGCCATTGGGAGGCGATCCCAATCGGATCACCGTGATGGGCCAGTCCGCGGGAGCGTATGACATCTGCATGCTTATGGCGTCTCCGTTGGCCACGGGATTGTTTCAGGGCGCGATCATGGAAAGCGGAGAGTGCCAGAGCACGCTGATCGAAGACATGCGCACTCCAATCCACTACAACGGAATCTCCGGCACCGGCGAAGCCGCAGGCGAACAGTTGGCTAATGACTTGGGAGTCACGGATGGTCCGGATGCCTTGCAAAAGCTCCGCACCGTTTCTGCTGATCAGATATTAAAGGCTTGGAGCAAAGATCAAGTGGGATTTGACGGTATGGTGGATGGGTGGGTAGTCCCGGAGCAGCCTGCGAAGATTTTTCTCGAAGGCAGACAACTTCAGGTACCCATGATTGTGGGCAGCAATGCTGATGAAGCAACTGTGCTCGGCAACAACGATGTAAAAACTCTCCAGCAATATAAGAAGTATTTGCAGGCGGACGCCGGTAAGTATGCGGACCAGGAATTTCAAGCTTACCCTGCGGCCTCAGACGCCGATGTTCTGGTGCGCTACTTGCAACTACAGAATGATTTCTTTGCATACGGCGCGTACTCAGTATCTCGAGCGATGACGCACGCCAATGAAAAAGCCTATCTGTACTACTTCACTTACGCGGAAACAGGTAAGCGGGCGAACCTTGGTGCGTATCACGGCGAAGAACTGATGTTTTTGAGCGATGTATTTCGGCCTGATTGGGAGCACAACCGAGACGACGAAAAGTTAGGGGAAGCGATACGCGCGTACTGGACGCAGTTCGCCAAATTCGGGAATCCGAATGGTTCAAGCCTGACCGCGTGGCCCGCGTATGATCCGCACGTAGAGCAATGTCTCGAACTCGGCCGCACAATTGTCGCTCGCCCAATTCGACACCAGTCTCAGCTTCAGGTCCTCGAACATATAAATAAGCAAATCTTCGCGGAAACGGCGAACACCCAGCAGGAACCCAGGAAAAATTAAAGTGTAGGAAGCTTACGGCTGGAGCCCAGCGGAAAAGCGGCGTCGATACGCGCAATCTCGGCTTCCGTGAGATGGAAACTGCCGGCCCCGGCATTTTCGGCGGCGTGTGGCGGGTTAGACGCCTTCGGAATCGCAAAAACAGATGGCCGCCGTACCAGAAACCTTAGCGCGACCTCGCGAGGGGTAGCGTTGTGTGCGGCGGCTATCTCCTGAAGTACGCGCCCTCCCGCAGTTCGCGATCCGGGGAAGCGGCAGTGTCCAAACGGGCTGTAAGCCACCACCGCGGCGCCATGCTTTTCACACCACGGAATCACCCCGTGCTCGATATTCCGTTGCTCCAGGTTATACAGAACTTGGTCGCACGCCGGATGTCCAGCGCCCGCGATCTGGCGCACTTCTTCCAGAGCGGAAAGGTCGAAATTGCTGACGCCCCAGGAGAGAATTTTCCCTTCACGCCGCAACTGCTCGAAGGCCGCTATCGTTTCGGACAGCGGATGCGAGCCTCGCCAATGCACGAGGTAACAATCCAGCCGGTCAGTATTCAAACGGGCGAGCGAGCCTTCGCAAGCAAGGATCGTACCGGCGCGAGAAGCATTGTGGGGAAGAACTTTAGACACGAGAAATACTTCATCGCGCCTGCCGGCAATTGCTTCGCCTACGATTTCCTCGGCTTCGCCGGATCCGTACATCTCCGCAGTGTCTATGTGATTCATCCCCAAATCGAGGCCCAGGCGCAGAGCGGCGATCACGCCGGCGCGGTCTCCACTTTCGATGTACCACGTTCCTTGACCGATTACAGAGACCTCGCGTCGCGTTGTTCCAAACTGCCGCCGTTCCATTCCTTTACCACCTGCGGGATTTGTTTCAGATCTTTTCGTGCTCGTCCCAGTTGCTCTCATGATGCTGTCACCGTCCCCGCCTTGCCTCGAGATTGTTCGAACAGTTTGATCATTTCACGATTGAATGCGGGTATGTCGCCGGCCTTGCGGCTAGCCACAAGATTACTATCAACAACCACTTCTTCGTCAACCCATCCGGCCCCAGCATTCTCCAGATCAGTCTTCAGCGAAGGCCACGATGCGATCCTTTCGTCCGCGCGCTTCGCCGGTCTCAATAACGGTCCAGGGACCGTGGCCTATACGCCTTCCATTTCGAGATTTTGAACCCAATTTGTTGATGGTAAACTTCGCGCATGATCAACGGAGCGCACGTCCTGCTATACAGTGCTGACGCGGAGGCGGACCGAAATTTCTTCCGCGACGTTCTAAGGCTGAAGTCAGTAGACGCTGGACACGGTTGGTTGATTTTCGCGCTCCCGCCCGCGGAAGCGGCATTGCATCCGTCTGAGGGAAGCAGCCGGGGAGACGAGCATGCCATGCTCGGTGCCGAGCTTTACTTTATGTGCGACGACCTAAAGGCAACCGTTAAAATGCTGAAGGATAAGAATGTCGCCTGCGGGCCAGTCAGCGACGAGCGCTGGGGAACAAAGACGACTATACGCTTACCCAGCGGCGGAGAAGTGGGTCTTTACCAGCCTAAGCACCCTGTAGCCTATAATCTTAATTCCAAGTAGTACTCTTTGGATGAGCTTGTTTGAGCGGCAGTTATTCAGCCCGAAGATACAGGCTTGCAGCAGAGCCTCTTAGCCGTGCTATAATTTTTGACCCGCGCCTCCCATTAGGCTTTTCTGACGTTGGGAGCGAGGGAAAGCGGGCAGCGAACAAGATTTCGCAGGTCCGGGGGGTGAGTTTATCGCAGAACGGGGTGGGAGTAGTGGTCTAAAAGTAAACGAGCGAATTCGCGCTCGGGAAGTTCGCGTAGTGGACGAAGACGGGAATCAGCTTGGCGTGATGACCCTGTTCGACGCGATGAAGACGGCGCGAGAGGCCGGGCTAGACGTAGTGGAGATTTCGCCGAACGCCGTGCCGCCTGTTTGCAAGATTGTGGACTACGGCAAGTTCTTATACGAAGCCAACAAAAAAGCGCACGAAGCCAAAAAGCATCAGAAAAGTTCGCACATTAAAGAAGTGAAGTTCCGGCCTTCTACTGCCGAACACGATTATCAAGTTCGCAAGAATCAGATCATACGGTTCCTTGGCGAAGGTTACAAAGTGAAGGCCATGATCTTTCACCGTGGCCGGGAAATGGCGCACCAGGACGTCGGCCGCGCCAAAATGGACCGGCTGATGAAAGACATTGTGGACCACGCGCAAGTGGAATTCGGACCTCGGATGGAAGCCAATATTTTGCTGGCGCTGTTGGCGCCGAAGAAAGGCGCATCCTCCGCGGCTCCATCGACGCGTCCCGCGGCAGGTGGGCAGGCTTAGTTCCGCAGCTGAATTGCAACGCTGCCAAATCGGATGGAAGAGGAAATTGTGAAGAAGAACAAAAAGAAGAAATTGAAAACACATCGCGGCGCAGCCAAGCGCTTCAAGATCACTTCGACTGGGAAGATTATGCGCTGGCATTCGGGCAAGCGACACTTGTTGGGCACCAAGAAGCCCCGCCGCATGCGCAAACTGGCAAATGCGGTGGTCGTGAGTCCGTCGGACGTACGCAACATTCGGCTGGCGTTGCCGTACGGCATCGAATAGTTGTTGCGACCGCGCGAAAGCGCGAAGAATTTCTACCGTGTTAGGCAGAGCGTAACGGGTGCCTGCCGGCCGGTTGCTTCAGCGATAAACAAATCGCGCGAGCGTAACAGCGGTTCTACGAGACAAACCCGTCCCGCTATCCCGCAGAACTTCGCGGCTGGCTGGCCACGTTTGTCTCCCCGTGTTGTAATGGACCCCAAATTTTAGCGATTGCGCCTTAATGCCGCGCAATAGGAGATCAAGCTATGCCTCGAGTTAAACGTGGGACAAAACGTCGTGCGCGGCGCAAAAAACTGCTGAAGCACGCCAAGGGATTTTTCCTCACAAAGGGAAAACTCTATCGGTCGGCCAAAGAAGCTGTGAACCGCTCGTTGCGGTACACCTATCGTGACCGTCGAGTCCGCAAGCGCGATTACCGCACACTGTGGATTCAACGCATCGGCGCCGCCGCTCGCAACAACGGCATTACCTACAGCCAATTGATTCATGGACTGAAAGTGGGTGGCATCGAGCTGGACCGGAAAATCTTGGCGGACATGGCCGTGAACGATGCGGATGGATTTACCGCTTTGGTCGCGTCGGCGAAGCAGCATGTTGCGAAAGCTCCCGGGGATGCGAAGTCGCACGCGAAGCCGGAACACGTCCGCCACCGCGACGAAGGCTAATTAGCTCAATGATTTTGTAGCGGCGGCGTTCAGGCTGGCGTATTTTCTGTGTGCAGCGGCAGCAAGCGCCCACGGCTAGTGCGAGTCCGTTGTTTGATTGGGCGGCGAAATGTGTGCAACACGCATACTTCCTAGATGACAACGAGCGATCCTACTGCGCAAACCCTTGAGCAGCTTGGCGTGAAGACGCTCGAAGCCGTCGGGGAAAAGTTTGCGGAACTGCGCCAGCGATTCGACGACCAATCGTCTCTTCATTTCTCGAACCGCGAAAATTGGCAAGTCTTTTTGGTCAAATGGACGGGCCGCAAATCTGGAGTTCTGTCACAAATCACGAATAACTGGTTGAAGATGGCGTCGCCGGAGCTAAAGCCTGTCGTGGGGCAAGAACTGAACAAGCTCAAGGCGCATGTAGAGTCCATCATCGCGGAGCGTCAGCGAGCGATCGAAGCCGCATCCGAACAATCGGCCGCCGCGCGCGATAAAATCGATCTTTCGCTCCCGGGCATCGAGCGTTCTTTCGGTACACGACACCTGATCCGGCAAACATTCGAAGAACTCCAGCAAATTTTCATTGCCATCGGATTCAGCGTGGTCCAAGGGCCTGAAATCGAGACCCCTTACTACAACTTCGAAGCGCTTAACATTCCTGAGCATCATCCCGCGCGCGATAACATGGACACCTTTTATATCGAGGGTGTGCGGAATAGTCATCTGCTGCGCACGCACACCTCGCCCATGCAGATTCGCACGATGGAAAAAGAGAAACCGCCGGTTCGCATCGTGGTGCCGGGGAAAGTGTATCGCCGCGATAATCCGGACGCGACTCACGGCTACATGTTTCATCAGATCGAAGGCCTCGCGGTGGACACCGACATCACTTTCTGCGATTTCAAAGGCACGGTGGAATACTTCGCGCGCGAATTTCTGGGACCAAAAACTAAAACGCGCTTGCGGCCAAGTTATTTTCCTTTCACTGAGCCGTCCGCCGAAGTGGACGCCACCTGCCACGTGTGCGGTGGGAAAGGCTGCCGCGTTTGCAAATTTTCAGGATGGATCGAACTTTTTGGCGCCGGCATGGTGAATCCCGCGGTGTACGGCTTTGTGAAATACGATCCCGAGCGGCTTTCAGGCTTTGCCTTCGGCATGGGTGTGGATCGCCTGGCCATGATGAAGTACGGCGTCACCGAGGTGCCGCTACTGTTTCAGAACGATTTGCGTTTCTTGCGGCAGTTTCCCTAGAGCGCGATCTATACGCAGCGACCCGGCCGAGACACAACACTGGAATTCTCACGAGTTTTGGACTGAGCTTCAAACCATGAAGGTTCTCTACAACGTTCTCACAGAATTCGTTGACATAAAGGCAGCGCCTGCTGACCTTGCCTCGCGTCTTTCCCTCGCCGGAGTTGCTATTGATTCGGTTGAAGACTCGGCGGCCGGTCCCGTCCTGGACGCGGAAGTTACCGCAAACCGTCCCGATTGTCTCGGCCATTACGGCATCGCGCGCGAGGTTGCCGCGGTCTACCGTATGCAGCTCAAGCCGGTACAGCCAAAGCTTAAAGAAGTTGCAGACAATGCCGCGGACGCCACGCGTGTTGAAATCGAATCCCCGGACGTTTGCCGGCGCTTCACCGCTCGCATTCTGCGCGGCGTAAAAGTTCAGCCCTCACCGGACTGGCTGCGCGAACGGCTCGAGGCCATGGGCCAGAAATCGATCAATAACGTAGTAGACGTCACGAACTACGTAATGTTCGAATTGGGTCAGCCGCTGCACGCCTATGACTTCGATAAATTAAACGAACGGCGGATCGCCGTGCGGCGCGCGCGTCCAGGTGAAAAACTTTGCACGTTGGATGGTGCGGAGCGGACCCTCACGAGAGACATGTGTGTGATTGCCGACGCGACTCGCGCCATCGGAATCGGCGGTGTGATGGGCGGAACAGACACAGAGATTAGCTTCAGTAGCCACAATATTCTGCTGGAAGCCGCGTGGTTTGATCCCATTTATGTTCGACGAACCGCGAAAGCGCTCGGCCTGCGCACGGAAGCTTCTTACCGCTTCGAGCGCGGAGCCGATCCAGAAATGGCGGAGCTCGCTTCGAGGCGCGCTGCGGAATTAATTCAGCAGGTAGCCGGCGGCGAACTTTTGTCGGGCGTAGTGGATGTTTATCCCTCTCGCGAACCGGAAAAGAAAATCCAATTGGCGCGAAAAGAAATCCTGCGTGTGATGGGCGCGGATATTCCGGACCGCGGTGTGGAAGAAATTTTGAGCGCGCTCGGATTTCATCCTACCCGTGTGGATGCAAATCGTGGCAGCGACGGTTCTCTCGCAGCTGTTTGGGAATGCAAACAGGTTTCCTGGCGGCGCGATGTCACCCGTGGAATCGATCTGATTGAAGAAGTAGCTCGTCACTACGGTTACGACAAATTTCCGCCGCGCCTTCCACCCGCGAAAAAGCCGGCGCATCGTTTGCCGCACGCAGAGGCTCAGGACCGGTTGGTAGAACGCGCCATCGCGCTTGGCTATCACGAAATCGTAGAAATCCCGATTGCCGATACCCAACGCGACGCTCTGTTCCGTGAAGAAGGGATTCAACCTGCCGTAATTGGCAACCCGCTGGCGGAAGATGCATCGATTATGCGTTCGAGCGGCATCGTCAGCATGGTTCGCGCCATCGAATGGAACTTAAATCACGGAAACCGCGATCTGCGGCTGTTTGAGTTCGGCAAAAGATATGAGTTACGCGACGGAGCGCCCGTAGAATCAGCAGTTCTTACGCTGGGAGCCACTGGTTTGGCTCGCGAGAAAACAATTTATGAAACAGCACGAGAATTCGGTTTCGCAGAATTAAAAGGCGCCCTCGATCAAATTGGAGAACTAGCGGGCGGATTGGAATGGCAAGCCGGGGGACCGCCTTGGCTGTCGGCCGCACGTTCGGCTCATTTTTCTGCAAAGAACAAAGGCGAACAACTGGGCGTCGCCGGTCAACTCTCCCGCCGCCTCGCTGAGCAGTTGAAGTTGAGGCAGGAAGTATATCTAGCGGAGCTGAAACTCGAACCGCTGTACACCTGTATCGAAGCCACACGCGCGGCGCTCCGCTTCGTGCCTTGGCCGCGTTACCCTGCCGTCGAAAGAGATTTTTCGTTGGTGTTAGCCGATGGCGTCACATTTGCGCAAGTGGAACAAACGATCCGAGCGCTCGCTATCGCCGAGATTCAATCGATCGAAGCTGCTGACCTTTTTCGTGGTGGCCAGATCCCTGCCGGAAAATATTCTCTTATGATTCGAGTGAAATTCCAAAGCTCGCAAGGAACTCTTACGGACTCACAGCTGGCTGAATTCAGTTCCCGTACCGTGACTGCGCTCGAACAAAAACTCGACGCCACCTTGCGCGCAAGTTAGGAACCTGACGAAAATTGCTGGGCTGCTAAGGCTGACCCAAACCATCTATTTCGCATCAATATCATTTGCACGCTGGTGACCGATGGCCGACAATGGCGGAAGCTCAGCCGGGAGCGCAAAGTGAAAATAGAAATCTATGACCAAATCTATAACGTCAACGCGGAAGGTAATGAACAATACTTTAAAGATCTAGCTGCCTACGTCGACTCCAAGATGCGTTCCATCGCCGAAGAAACGCGCATGGTAGATTCCCTGAAAGTAGCCGTGCTCGCTGCGTTAAACATCGCCGACGAAACATTTACGCTGCGCCAGCGGCAGCAGGAAATCGACGGCCCGTTGCGCAAACGCGTGGAAAAGTGCGTAGCCATGGTGGAAAAAGCCCTAGAGCACACGAACTGATCCTCCCCTCAAGCCCGTTCTCGCCAGGCACAACTCGTTCGTGGCGGTACCCATCTACTATATGATTCAGTTTTGGGGCCTTCACAAATATCCGCAAGGTGGTTCGTTTTCCATCTTTTAGCAGAGGTCGAAAACTATGCGTGTACAGCGCGTGCGATTCGCAGTGCTTCTGTTGCTGGGATGTTCTTTGGGTGTAAAGGTGCCGAGGTGTAGCGGCCAAACGCCGCAGCAGCAGCCTGCTGTCCCGCCGGCGCCCAAGATACAACCGCCAGCGGCGCAATCGCACGGCGCGGTTCGCCTAAGTCTGGACGAAGCCATCCAATTGGCCCTTCAAAACAATCACAATTTGAAGGCCGCTCAAACGACCATCCAACAAAACCAGGCGCAAGAAATCACCGCGAATCTGCGGCCCAATCCCAGCCTGACCCTAGACGCGCAATTCCTGCCGATTTTTCAGCCCGAAAACTTTACGCTCAACTACATCGACACCACCGCGCAGTTTGATGTGGGCATTTCATACTTGTTTGAACGCGGGAAGAAGCGTCAGCACCGCTTGCAGGCAGCCCAAGACACGACTGCGCAGACGAGATCGACCGTTGCCGATAACGAGCGCACTCTGACTTTCAACGTGGCTTCGCAGTTCTTAAGCGTTCAGCTTGCGGAATCCACTCTCGATCTGGCAATAGAGGATATGAAGAGCTTTCAGAAAAGCGTGGACATCAGCCAGGAGCGTTACAAGTCCGGCGCCATCAGTGAAGGTGACTATCTGAAGATCAAGCTCCAATTGCTGCAGTTCCAGAGCGACGTCTCGCAAGCACAGCTCGCCAAAGTTCAGGCGCTCGTCGGCCTGCGGCAGTTACTCGGATACCACACCGTCGGGGCGGACTTCGACGTCTCGGCCGATTTCGACTACCTGCCGGTCACCGTCAAACTCGAGGACCTGCAGGCCAAAGCCTTGCAGAACCGGGCGGATCTTAGAGCCGCGCAACAAGGCGTGATCGCAGCGAAGAGCCAGTACGAACTGGCGAAGGCCAATGGGAAAGTCGATGTCACTGGCACGTTCAATTACGACCATGTGAGCGAAACCAACACCGGTTCGATTTTCGGAAGCTTCCAGATTCCGATCTTCAATCGCAACCAGGGCGAAATCGCACGTACGAATTACGCAATCAATCAGGCCCGGGAGTTGGAGCTGGCAGCGAACGACCAAGTGATGAGCGACGTTCTGAATGCTTACGAGGCCGTTCGCGATAACGACCAGGTGGTCACCCTCTATCGCTCCGGTTATCTCGATGCAGCGAAGCAATCGCGCGACATCAGCGAGTACTCCTACAAACGCGGTGCCGCAAGCCTTCTGGATTTCCTTGATGCTGAACGCAGCTACCGCGCTACCGAACTAGCCTATCGTCAGTCCTTGGCAGCCTATCTAACCGCGGTCGAGCAACTCCGCGAAGCCGTCGGAGTGAGAACTTTGCCATAAGCACCGCATTTTTCAGTGTCGAAGCGTATGACTGAACGGATCAATGGTATGACCCCTAAAGCTTTTAGGAAGAGGAAGCAGCCGCGCCGCGTTTCTTGACGCAACCGCCCATTCCAGCAGTTCGCGATACTGCTCGAATTCGTCGATATTTCCCAACCACTGGGTTCCACTTTCATTCGAAATTGTCACAATATTTGGAACGTCGCAGGGTCCTAAGCAACCGCTCATCGTGAGCTGAATCCGTTTCAATAAACCTCTGGCCCGCCACTCCTTTTTTAACCATTCAACCGGAACAGCTGGTCTTCCATTCGCCGTATTCCCGCAGCAACACCCTACACATACACTCACTTGCCCTAGCACGAGTTTCTTCGTCTTTAATGCTAACTCTTCCATGATTTCAACTCGATGGACCGTCCGGGTTCCAGCTCAGCTAGTCGCGGAGGACGATGGTGAAAGCGTCCCGCGAACAATTTGTTTAGCCGACGAAACCGACGGCAGTAACCTCGCTGAATTCAAGATAAAGGCCATTTCGGACGAAACATGAATAAAGGCGGCCAGTAGAGGATTCAGAAATCCAAAAGCGGCCAGGCCCACACCGACGCTATCCACCGCTAGCGTTCCAACAAAATTTTGCAGGATAGTGCGGCGACAGCGCCGCGCGGTCCGCAAGGTTTCAACGAGCTTCGAAAGATCGCTTCCAATTAGCACGACGTCCGCGCTTTCGCGTGCGACATCCGTTCCGGAGCCCATGGCCACTCCCACAGACGCTTGCATCAACGCCGGTGCGTCGTTCACCCCGTCTCCGACCATCGCTACGCTATGACCCTTTTCAATGAGCTGTTTCACGTACGCAAGTTTGTCTTCAGGCAAAAGGTCCGACACAATCTCGTGAACACCGAGTTTCCCGCCGATATCTTCGGCCACAGCCTTCGCGTCGCCCGTAAGCAGCACCGTTCGCAGACCCATCACCTTCAGCGACTGAATTGCACTGTGCGCTTCGGGGCGAAGCGTGTCGGCAACTTGCAGCGTCCCCAAAAAACGCCCGCCGCGAGCTACAAAAATCTCAGAGCCCAAGCCCCGGGCATTCATCCGAGCAGATGGGACTCCACGTTCAGTCAGGAAATGCTGGTTACCAACAACGATTTCTTCACTATCATGTATCGCGACGATGCCTTTGCCCGGCATGTACTCAAATTGTTCAGAATCTTCGCTCGGGATGCCTAGTTGTGCCGACTTCGCAAGAATTGCCTTGGCGATGGGATGCTCGGAACGAGACTCGGCAATCGCGGCACTCTTCAACAAGACTGCCGGAGGAATATTTTCGGCAGGGCATACGTTTATGAGCTCTAACGTGCCGTAGGTGAGAGTTCCGGTCTTGTCGAGAAGTATGGTATCGACTTCTCCCAGTTTTTCCAGATAAAGCCCTCCTTTGATGATTGCACCATCTTGTGCTGCCCGACCGATTGAGCCAAGGATCGCAAGTGGCGTCCCCGCGGCGATGCCGCAGGCGCCAGCCACGATGATCACTGAAATCGTCGAGCGAATATTATAGGTAAACAAAAAGGTCAGGATGGCTGCCGCCAGTGCAAAATAGACCAAATAGCCCGCAAGCCGGTCGGCGATTCCTTGAATCGGCGCGCGCGACTTCTCCGCAGTCTCAACGGCCTCAATTATCTTGCCGAAAGTAGTGTCGCGACCAACACGCTCTACGCGAATTTCGAGTGCTCCCGACTGATTAATTGTGCCGGCATAAACTATGGCGCCCGCTTGTTTTTCAACGGGCATAGACTCACCGGTAATTGGCGCTTGATCTACAAAGGAATGCCCGCCGACAACCTTCCCATCTACAGGGATGCGCGCACCCGGCCGGACAAGCACTTCGTCGTCCGTCGAAACTTTCTGAATTTCTAAGTCTGTCCACGATCCACTCCGCCGCACGGTCGCCGTGCTCGGCAACAGGTCCACTAGATGTTGTATTGCTTTGCGGCCACGCCCAACGGTGAGCCCTTCTAAGATCTCTGCGACCAGAACAAAGAGCGTTATCACCAGCGCGGTAAAAATTTCCCGGATCGCCAGAGCTGCCACGATAGCGATCGCCATCGACAACTCCATCGTCATGCGGCGTTGTGCAATGTTTTCATAGGCCTCGCGAAAGATCGGAAATCCACCCACAAAGGTACAAACTACTCCAATACCGGTAACGTACGGGTTTCTCGCTCCGTGCAGCAGCAGAATAGCGATCGCTGCTCCCGCTACGAATAAAACGCGGCCGATTTCCAGCCAGTTGAGCGGCCCTTCTTCGCCGTGACCGCTTTCATGTTCAGCAGAAATCTGAGAAGCTGTTAAATGATTCGTTGCGGGAAGATCTACTGCTTCCACTTGCATCTTTTTCACTTCGGACATGTGACACGCTCCGAAACCAAAGAATTTCTGCAATCCAACCGGCCCTTTCGCTATTTCAGATACGTTCTTACAAGTTCGATCAGCTCCTCGGCAGCTTTCGTCTGCGGTGAATTAGCCGCGCTCTGCGGCGATAACACATGAAAGCGCACGTGCCCCTCCATCACCTCGGCCATCAGGCCGTTCAGGGCGCCGCGGCACGCAGCCATCAGCTGCAGCACGTCGGCGCATTCAGACTCCTCAGCTAGAGCGCGTTCTAGCGCGTCAATCTGGCCGCGAATTCTGCGCACGCGGAGCAGGAGTTTTTCTTTGTCTTTTGCGGTGTGAGCCATAGGAAGCCACTATACCATACTGTAGTATAGTAACTGTACGCACTTTGCCTGATGAAACCTGTTTTGGTGTACGAACTCAAATTTCAAGACGGCGATTGTGTTCTATGCTGCGTCTAACTATTATCTTGTGGGGGTGTTCGGTTGTCTAAGCAACGGCGAATGGCGTACCGGATCGTGGCTGTGGTCGTGGCCGCATTCGTACTATCTTTGGCGTTTCAGGCCGCCGGGCACTGGCACAGTCAATTTGAGGATCAACACTGCCGCGTCTGTCATTTCGCTCATTCTGTAACAGTTGACCTTTCGCATGCCGCCGTGCTGCCGGTTCCGCAAGCAGTGGCCTGGCTCACTCCAGCGAGGCCGATTGACCCCCAGCTTGAACTCGCCTTTCACCAGACCTCTCCCCGCGCGCCTCCTAGCCAGTCGTAGCCATCCTTAGTATTGAACTGAATGCGGGGCCTCGTTTTTCGCTCTTTGGTGAGCGATGAGCCCTGGCGAATTCCACCACAACGACTGAACCAGCCCAATGTGGGCTCACGGGAGATTCGAATGAATTGCAGAAAGCCACTTTTTCTAGCTATGGCATTGTTGGTAATCCTTTTCACCGCGAATAGCGTGCGTGCCCAATCAGCAGCCATTACTGGTACCGTAGTAGATCCATCGGGCGGAGTAGTTCCGAATGCCACGGTAACGATTCACAATCCTGTAAGCGGATTGCAACGATCGACGACAACCGACGCCGCCGGGAACTTCACTTTTCCGAATGTGCCATTCAACCCCTACCATCTCACCGTGAACGCAACAGGATTCTTGCCGTACGCCCAGGACGTGGAGATCCGCTCCGCGGTACCGTCCAATGTTCAGATCACGTTAAAGATTGCTGGCGGGACCAGCACGGTAACGGTAGAGGGCGGCGGTGACCTGTTGGAGAACGATTCGACTTTTCACACCGACGTGGACCGTTCGTTATTCGAAAAGCTCCCTCTGGAGAGTCAATCGTCGTCACTCAGCTCGCTGGTCACGCTGACAACTCCTGGCATCGCAGCCGACTCGAACGGCCTGTTTCACGGACTTGGCGATCACGCCGAGAACTCGTTCTCCGTAGACGGTCAGCCCATCACCGACCAGCAGAGCAAGGTCTTTTCGAATCAAATCCCGATCGATTCGATCGATTCGTTGGAAGTAATTTCAGGAGCGCCGCCAGCCGAATTCGGCGACAAGACCAGCGTCGTAATTGTCGCAACCACGCGTTCGGGCCTAGGCGTAGCCACGCCTCATGGCAGCGTGACGGCATCTTACGGTGCTTTTGGTTCTTCCACCGTAAGTGCGGATCTGGCATACGGAACTCAGAAATGGGGAAACTTCATCGCCCTGGGCGGCCTCAACTCCGGACGTTTCCTGGATCCGCCTGAATTCTCGGTTATCCATGACAAAGGCAACCAAGAAAATATTTTTGATCGAGTCGACTATCAAATATCGAGTGGGGACTCAATCCATCTGAACTTCGGCTACACGCGTTCTTGGTTCCAGACGCCCGATTCCTTCGAGGCCCAGAATGCCACCTTGTGGTTCGGTGAGGGCGTGCCCGGTCAGGGCGGCGTAGGGGTCAGCAATGGTGGGTTCGCTCCCAGTGCCGTTCAAGGCTGCACTAGTTCGCCATTCTGTGGTCAAGCGGTCGGCCCTACCGACCAACGCTCGAAGATCGGGACATTTAATATCGCCCCGTCATGGACGCGCTTGATCAGTTCCAATACGGTTCTAACAGTTGGCGCTTTTGTTCGCCGCGATGACTTCAACTACTATCCAAGCACGGATCCCTTTTCTGATCTCGGGCCGCCAAGCCTTCAAAGAGAGTCTGTCTCCCAGGATCGAACACTCACCAACGCGGGGATTCGCGCAAGCATTTCTTACGTCAAGGGCATCAACAACATCAAGGCTGGAATCGTCTACGAGCAAACATTCCTGACCGAGAAAGACAGCTTTGGAATAGTGGATCCCACCTTGAACGCGCCTTGCTTAACGATTGCGACTGAAACCCCCGCCATCGGCCCAGCGGGTGTCACAACGCCATCACAATGCGCGGCGCTTGGATTTGCTCCGAACGACACAACCAATCTGAACGCGCCTGCTAACCCTGCAAACCCGAATTTCAATCTCTCTTTCGCCAACCAATACCCGCTCTTCAATCCGGTATTGCTGCCATACGATCTGACGCGCGGTGGAACGCTATTTCGGACCGCTCAATCATTTCCCCTTCATACAGACGTAAAGGAGCTCGCGCTGTACGTCCAGGACACCATCACTTGGAAAGACTGGTCCTTCAATCTGGGCATCCGTGGCGACAAGTACAATGGTTTGAGCACCGGTGGCCAAGCGGAGCCTCGCCTGGGCGTCGCTTACAACGTTAAGCAGACCAATACTGTTCTTCGCGTGTCCTATGCTAGAACCTTCGAAACTCCCTTTAACGAAAATCTGGTGCTCTCCAGCATTGGCTGCACCAACGACGTGCTCAACCCTCTCCTCGGATGCTTTGCCAGCTCTACGAATCCGATCCAACCCGGCTTTCGCAATGAATTTCACGCCGGCTTGCAACAAGCCTTTGGGAAGTATTTTGTCCTCGACGGCGAATACATCTGGAAGTACACGCACAACGCTTATGATTTCAGCGTGTTCGGCAATACTCCGATCACTTTCCCGATCCAGTGGGACCGCTCCAAGATCCCTGGATTCGCAATCCGCGGGTCCGTCCCCAATTTCCACGGTTTGACGGCTCTCGTTGTAATGTCCAGCGTGGCTGCCCGCTTCTTTACACCGCAGGTCGCCGGGGCCGGAGCAAATCCCACAGCGCCGACAGGCGTATTCCGCATCGATCACGACGAGCATTTCAATCAGACGACGCACCTGCAATATCAGCCTTGGAAGAAATATCCGTGGGTGGCCTTCAACTGGCGGTACGACAGCGGTCTCGTAGCTGGTGCCACTCCTTGTTTCGGATTGGAATCAACTAACACTTGTCCCGGCTCCGTCCTGATTGGCGGTGTGCCGAACGTGAGTATGGTGGCCAGCAACGTCGGCTCGATTCCCTTGTCCGCAGATCAGGAATTCGAAGCCGGGTTCACCTGCAACGGTGTGCATGCGACTCCCACAACGCCTCTTCCATTCAATTGTCCCGCCTCCGAGTTTGGGTCAACGCTCATAAAGGTACCCGCGCCAAACAAAGAGAACGACGACAAAAATCCACCGCGTATCCAACAGCGTAATTTGTTTGACCTCGCTGTGGGCCACGACAATCTATTCCACGGAGACCGTTACAAGTGGAGCGCGCGGTTGGAGGTGATCAACCTGACCAACAACTTCGCGCTGTACAACTTTCTCTCCACTTTCAGCGGCACGCATTACGTAACGCCGCGTGCAATCACGGGTACCGTCGGCTTCCACTTTTAAAGGTGGGCCGTCTGTAAACAGCGCGGGACTGATTTTGTAATCGGTCCCGCGCCTTACCCTCGTTGTTTATCCGCGCGAATCGATCCCATTTTGCGCGCCGACGCAATCGACGCAATCGACGCAATACCCTTCCTTGACGCCTATCTATTGCTTTTGTTAGGCTGCCTGACTACTCTCTGCGTCGCAGGCGCGATGTCAAACGCGATGACAGAGTTTTAAGCATTCCCTTCCCCCTGGGAGAGTAATGGAAACATCTTCCGCTCTTTTTGAGCTCGCGAGCGTGTCGCTAGCGTGTCGCGATCAAGACACATTACTCAAGACTTTTGCCGCTCGAGTGGGCGCCACACTCGGAGCGCGTGCCGTGCTCGTTTGGATCGCGAATCCAACGGGCGAAGATCTGGTTTGCCGCATGCGCTGGACCGAACCCGGTGAACGCCTTCATCCGAGAGACTTGCCAGCGAGCGGAGGGATGCTGGGAATACTATATCAATCGGCCGCCACTCGACGTTTGCCTGCCCGTGAAATCTCGGTAGAGGATCTCGAGCATCTTGACGAATTCAGCCGCACGCGCGTGAAATCTGCGCTCTATGCTTCTTTGCCAGGCGTGCAAAGACCTGAAGGGGTAGTAGAAGTCCTGAATAAACGCGCTGGAGAGTTTACCGCTGAAGACGCTCACTTTCTGGAAGAAGCCTGCCGCCTGGCGGGCGGCGCTTTAACGAATTTGGACGCGATTGAAGCCGAGCGCCATGCGCAACTCTCCACCCTCGAACGCCTCACCGCCCTTTACGATCTCGGCCGCACGTTCACATCGACTTTAGAACTCGAAGAACTCCTTCCAATCGTCGCTGGTAAGATTCGCGACATTTTGGGGGCCGGCGCTTGCAACTTATGGCTCGCTTCTGCGGACGGAGAACAACTTACCCTTGCGAAACAAATCGGAGAAGATCCCACAATTGAAGAAGACGCCACCGCACCGTTGAATGAAGGCCTTCTCGCCGACATCGCACAACAAGCCAACCCCAAACTGCTCGAGGATCCCAGTGAAGAACCTGCGCTCGCCGAACGTATTAAAGCCGGAGGCGATTTCGAAATTCAATCGTGGATGGGCGCTCCCCTTCGCAAAGACGACGAAGTTCTCGGCGTCGTTGAAATAATCAACAAGTCCGACGGCACGCTGTTCAACGAAGATGATTTGTTTTTCCTTTCCAGCATCAGCGAGCAAGCTGCCGTAGCGCTGCATAACGCTAACTTGCTCGAATCCGAGCGTAAGGTTCACGCCCTCGACGCGCTTTTGAAGATTTCACAGGAAATTACCTCCACCCTGGATCTCGATCACGTGTTGACCACTGTAGTCGCGCAGTCTTCCAACGTGGTTCCCTTTGAGAGTTGTGTGATTGGATTCTACGACCGCGGACGCTTCATCCTGGGTGCCGTGTCAGGTGAAACCGAAGTTCCCAAGACTCGGGAAATGAGCGACCTGCGCGAGCGCATGGAGTGGGTGGCCGAGCAGGAAAACCCCGTTTCGGCAAATTTGCACGAAGATGGCTGGCAATTTGACCCCGATGAAACGCGAGCGCAGGTCGTCTCGTTTCTCGAAGAGCATGGGCATCAGGGTTTCTATGGTCTGCCATTACGCGACGACCAGGGAACTCTCGGCGCGATGATTCTTCTTAGCAATGAGCCCGATTTCCTTTCAGAAAGCAATCTAGAGACGCTGGCCATTCTCGCCAGCCAGACCACCGTGGCCATACGCAATGCGCAGCTATATCAGCAAGTGCCGCTGGCGAACATCTTTCAACCGTTCGCCCAGCGAAAGAAAAAATTGATCGCGGCTATGCCCAGAAGCCGGGTAGTGGAATATGCCCAACGCGCCGGTATCGTCGGGGCCCTTCTGATACTCATTCCTTGGCCCATGCGCGTGGGCACCGACGCAACCGTAGTCCCGGCCGACCGCCGCGTCGTGAGCGCGATGGAAGGCGGCACGGTAAAACAGGTCTTCGTACACGAGGGAGATCTGGTAAAACCCGGACAAGTACTGGCGCAACTCGATGACAGCGAGGATCGCGTGAAATTGGCGGAAGCGGAGGCTTCCTTGTCTCAGGCACGCCGCGAATTGGCCGAAGCCGAATTTCGAAACGATCCTTCCGCTGCGGGGCAAGCGCAAATTCGCAACCAACTGTACTCCGCGGAAGTCGCGCTGGTGCAGCAACGTGTCAACGAAGCGCGATTGACTTCACCAATTAGCGGCATCGTGGTCACGCCGAAAGTGGAAGAAAAAACCGGCACCATGCTAAAGGCAGGCGATCCCTTTTCCGAGATAGTCGCCCAAGACCACATGGCTGCGGAAATGAGTGTTCCGGAGACAGACCTGGCCCTCGTACGGCCGGGACAAAACATAGCCCTGAAGTTGAATGCTTTCCCGACAATAACATTCAAAGGAAACGTGGAGCGCCTCGGCGCTAGGACCCATACCGACTCCGGCGACCAGTATTTTCTGGTGCGTGCTATATTCGAAAATACTGGGGGAAATGCACGTGACGGAATGGTCGGAAGGGCGAGAATTCAGTCACATGGCGGGTGGTTCGGCAGTGGATGGTACCCGATAGGCTACGCCATTTTGCGCTCGCCATTCCGATGGATTTGGCAAAAGGCGTGGGCCTGGTTGCCGTAAGCAAAGAGGAAATTGCCCTTATGAAACGCGCTTTACTCGTCTTGATCGCAACCATCGCTCTTAGCGGGAACGGTTGCGACAAATCTTCAGTAGCATCTAATGCCAAGGTTGCGCCGGAAACGCCGGCAAACTCAGCTCCTTCCCAACCAACCGCAAATACGGGAACCCCGAGGCCGTCCGAACCTGGTGATATCCTAAGCATCCTTACAGTAGAACATCAGGTAGATCTCTCATCGCAACGCGATGGCGTCGTAATTTCCGTGCTGAAAGATGAGGACAACGTTGTAAACACGGGCGACATACTGGGCCACCTGGATGACCGAACTTTGCAACAGGAACTCATCAAAGCTCGCGATGATCTGAAGGTCACCGAAAACAACCTGCAATACAAAGCAGCCGAATTGAAAGCTAAAGGCGCGGCCTACCGCCGCCAGCAACAATTGCGAGAAGCAGGGTTATCAAGTCAGGCCGATCTTGAACAGGCCGAATTCGAAGCCAAAGGCGCCGAGTACGATATGCACGGATACGAAGCCCTGGTCGAAAGCGGCAAAGCGGAAATCCATCGCCTTGAAATTGAAATTGATCAAACTGCTCTGCGCGCGCCATTTTCGGGTGTAGTGGTCCGCCGTTACATTCGAGAAGGCCAAGCCATTGCAAAGGGCGATAAGTGTTTTCGCATTAGCCAACTTTCTCCCCTTCAAGTCCAATTTCAAGTTTCTGAGTTGGCTGGCCCCCGTCCTGTTGCGGGCGCGCCGGTGGGCTTGGTCTTGTTAGACGGTTCGAATCGGCCGTTGAATGCGAAGGTCGTGAAGGTCAGTCCTACAGTGGACCCCTCCAGCGACAGCTACAACGTAGTGGCCCAACTTACCGGTCCTGGACTCGAGAATCTGCGCCCCGGAATGGCCGTGCGAGTTGGATGGCCAGGAACTTCGCAACCGAAGCCCTAAAAGGATTGTCGATCGATGCGTTTCGGCCCCACCAGCCTTCAAGTTTCCAGCGTTCTCGCAAAAGGGCTCAAGCGCCCCAAACTCCGCGCCGACCTGCGTATCAGCGAACAGACGGTGGCGGGCGAAGTCAGTTACGTAATCAAAAACCGCGAGACCAATTCCTATAACCGCTACGGAAGCACGGAATACCAGTTGTTGTCGCTTTGCGATGGCACGCGTACACCCGCGGAAATCGCCCGGGCCATGTCCGCCGACGACCCGGAATCGCAAACCAGCGAAGCCGAGGTGCTCGAATTTCTCGATTCCATCGAACCCACCATGTGGGAACGATCGATCGGTGAGAAAAACCTCGCGGTTTTGGAGCGAATTCGCGACGAACGCAAAGGCCGTATCGATCAGTCGAGTGTCCTTTACATCAGCTTCAAAGCTTGGAACCCGGATAAAACCCTGGCGAAATTAGACACCTATCTTTGGTGGATGTTTACAAAGAGTTTTGTGATCTTTTCATTGTTTATATTCGTCGTCGCCGTTTACCTGCTAGCGGGCGATTGGACCCGCGTTCAGCAGGACACCTCGGCCCTATATAATTTTGCCAACAAAAGCGCGTATGACCTCTGGGTCTTCTGGATTCTCCTTCTGGGCCTAGGTGCCATACACGAATTTGGCCACGGCCTCACCTGCAAACATTTCGGTGGGGACGTCCATCAAATGGGCTTTTTGCTCATCTATTTTACTCCCGCGTTTTTCACCGACACCACCGACATCCTCCTCTTCAAAACCGGCGCTCCGCGTCAATGGGTTATATTCGCCGGAATCTGGATTGAGCTAGTAATCTGCGGTTTGGCCGCCTTGGTATGGCATTTCTCCGCGCCCGGCTCGCTGGTGAATGATTTCTTCTACAAGATGATGCTGCTCAGTGGAATTCAGGGTGCCGTTGTTAACCTGAATCCATTGATCAAGGCTGATGGCTATTACGCGCTTTCGCAATTCTTGAATATCGATAACCTTCGCGAAGAATCCTTCGTTTTTCTTGAGGCCTGGGTTCACAAATACATTTTCCGACGCGACATCGACCTCCCACCTGCTAGCAAGCGCCAACGACGCATTTTTTTCTTGTTTGGAGTCTCCGCCATCGTTTACAGCACCTCGCTGCTAATTCTTGTGCTTCTCTTCGTCAAAAACGTATTGGTGAGCAAAATGGGCGACGCTTGGGGCTATGTTGCAACCCTTGGCATCGTGTATTTCTTTGCCAGGAAAAGTTTGCGAAAGGCCGTGCCGGCGGCTCGCGCTTGGATACGAGACAAAAAGGAGAAATATATGGCCTGGAAGATCACTCGCGCACAGGGCGCTTGGGCGCTGGGATTGATTCTCCTATTCCTGCTACCTCCTCTTTCATCAAAGATAACCACCGACCTAGTCCTCGAACCGGGAAAAGACGCGCGGGTTAGAGCTTTGGTGGAAGGGAGAGTCCAAAAAGTGTTTGTCCATGAAGGCGATCAAGTCAAAGCCGGCCAATTGCTGGGCGTTTTGGAGAACCCTGAAGTGAATGCCGACGTCCAATCGCTCCAGCACAAGCTGGCTATCGCTAGCAGCAACCTGCGCACTAACCAGGATCGCTCGGACCTCGGTCAAACAGCACAAGCGGTACGTGATCGTAAGCGGCTCGCGCAAGAACTGTCGGTAGGAAAGAACAAAGTGCAGGGACTCGAAATTCGATCACCCATCGATGGTACCGTCGCGACCCCTAACGTGGACCAGGAAACCGGATCATACCTGTTGGCCGGCGACGAGTTTGCACACGTAGTCGACCGAAGCATCATGAAAGCTCGAATTCTGGTACAGGATCGCGAAGTTCAAGATGTTCAACCAGGCGCTTCCGCAAAAGTGAAAGTGTTGCCATATCCTTTTCGCACTTACTCCGGCCACATCAATAGAATACTTCCGGCTGCGGCCCTGGACCATCCCGTCACACAAACCGAAAAACTCGTGCGTTTAGGCCAGGACTTGACAAATTACCTCGCAGTCGAAATGGACGTCCCGAACTCAGACGGGTCCCTGATCGAGGGCATGACCGGTAAAGCAAAGATCACGGGGAATGAGGAATCTTTGGCTTGGCAGGCGGGAAAAGGAATATGGCGTTGGCTTCGTTCGCAATTCTGGTAGAGACTGCGAATATCGTGTAGAAGTAAAAAAGGGCCGCCGTTCCTGGGACGGCAGCCCTTTTGGTACTGCAACTGCTAACCTGTGGCGGGCATTGAAGCCCAGCCTTACAAAGTTAGAACTTGGTCAATGGCTTGTAGTGGTTCAACGGCTTCACTGTTCCCAGCTTCTTTCCCTTTTTCACCGGCTTTGCTTTTGCCATGTTCGTAAGTCTCCTTAGAACTTTTTGTTTTCCAACTTCCTACACTGCTGCTAGTGCAATCTACGAACCAAACCAGGATCGAGTGCTCCTGGAATTCCCGCACCTGATTTAAAAGCACTTACCGGCATTAGGCACAAATAATGAAGAACCGGCGGTGACCGAAAGTGTTTAATTTTTTGTGCTGAAGTTGAATAATTCAACAGAATAGGCCAAAACTCCATGATGGTCGCAAAGCATCCGAACGTTCCGGAGGCATGGCCTCTAAGTCGCGGATTCGAAAACGGGTGGGGAAGTCTTAACCAAAAAAAAGCTGCCAACCTTTCGGTGACAGCCGCATTCTGTAATCGTTCTGCTAGTGGTGAGAGATCCGAATAAACCTCGCCTGTGACGCGAAGCCGTAATTAACTACTTCCAAGCCGTTCGTGTGAGGGGTTTCGTTGGTTCCAGATTCTTTGCCTTCTTTAAGGGCTTCTTTGCCATACTTTTTCTCCGAGGGGATTGGCTCGATTGCCGAGCTCCTACACATTTTACCTCAATACGATGAGGGTCTTCGTCTGCTCCAGCTTTTTTGCCTTCTTTAAAGTCTTCTTTGCCATGTGATTTTCTCCCAGACGCCCGCGTTTAACGCACGGTCCTCTTAGTGCAAACATAATACCAATGTCAAAGAAAAACAACGCCGTCGTTAAGTTAAGGATTTAAAAGCTGTTAGAAGAATTGCGCAGTTCCATCAGGTGCAAAGCCTGTCGTCATCTGTTGAAATTCTCAGCGGATCGATTAAAAACTCAATGCTATAGATTGTATTTACGACATAGATAGTTTAGACGGTTCCGATCCACGCCGAGTAATTTAGCCGCTTCTGCCCTCACTTGCTTGGCCTGCTCGAGAGCTTCTTGGAGCCACCGGCGTTCAAATGCTTCCATTTCCTTCTCCAGGTTGATTCCGCCGGAGGGCAGCCGAAACCGGTTCCGCGAATCCCGGCCGGAAGCCTGTACGATTTCACTAGGGAGGTCTTTCAGCGAGATCACCTCCCCGTCGGTCATGATAACCAGCCGCTGAATCGCGTTCTGGAGTTCCCGGACATTGCCAGGCCACGGATAGCGCTTAAGGGCCAGCATCGCATCATCGGCGATACGCTTCAAAGGGAAGCCGTTGGCGGCACAATAGACGCTCACGAAGTAATCTGTGAGCACAGGTATATCTTCCACTCGTTCGCGCAGCGAAGGCACGAAAATCGGCACTACGTGAATACGGTAGTAGAGATCTTCGCGAAACCGTTCCTCCCGAACCATTTCCTCCAAATCTTCGTTGGTCGCGCTAATAAGCCTGAAATCCACCTTGATAGACTTTTTGCCACCCAATCGGGTAAACGACCTATCCTCGAGCACGCGCAGGAGCTTGCTCTGGAGTGCGGGCGTTAGCGTCGCAATTTCATCGAGGAAAAGGGTGCCTTGGTGGGCTGTTTCGACCCTACCTTCTTTTGTGGCGACCGCACCCGTGAAGGCGCCTTTTTCATAACCGAAGAGCTCAGCCTCCATCAAACCTTCAGGAAGCGCAGCGCAATTCACGCTAACGAACGCGCGATTGCGGCGTGGACTTTGCTCGTGAAGAGCCCGGGCAACCAGCTCTTTGCCTACCCCGCTCTCTCCTCGAATGATCACGTTGGTGGTCGCCCGGGCCATGCGCTTGATGGAATCGAACACGTGGCTCATGGCGTCGGTCGAACCGATCAGATCGCCATGCGCGCTCTTGCGGCTTATCTCCTGACGCAGAATGCGGTTCTCGCGCTGAATGTGTAATTTTTCAACAGCGCGCTCAAGTAGATGCCTAAGGACGTCTGTGTCGATAGGTTTAATGAAGTAGTCGTAGGAGCCTGCGTCGATCACTTTCAGTGCGGTGGCCTTCGTTTCGTCAGAACTGAGAACGATTACAAGCGTGTCAATTTCGCTTCCCACCAGCCGGCCAAGCAGCTCGGTGCATTCACGAACTCCTGCGTCGCCGAGCGGAAGACCTAGCAGAAGAACGTCCAGTTCAGAACCTTGTAGAAGCCGATAAGCCGCTTCGAAGTCTTGCCCTTCGAACACCTCAAACTGCGATCGCAGCGCGGATGCAATCTTCGAGCGCAGGCTGTGGTCGTCATCTACAATCGCAACTTTGGGCTTTGTTACTACCGGGGTGATAGTGGTCTCCGGCGGGGAGCTGACATAAATGACCAAGCCCGCGTCGAGCCGATTCTAGGGGCCAAGAGCGGGACTGTCAACGAAATCGGTCCGCCCAACTTGAGCCGGCAGTCACTCTCGAAGCCTTACGGTAAATCAGTGTGACGCCTTCCGCGGCGGCAGATATTTTTTATCGACCTTGGCGATCACCACATAATTCGGGTCCACCATTTCGGCCAGATGAACCGTTGCCACCTTCGAGAGCAGTTCGTAAGCGTCAAGCTCGGAGAGTCCGTAATCTTGATGAATCCACTGGATCAATTGTGTGAACGCGATGCGCAAACAATCGTCGAGCGGACGGTAAATGCCCACGGCCATAATTTCGTTCTGATTCTCGAAGCGCGGCCATTCGATACGCTGTCCCTTGATAACTCGCACGCGCAGTCGAACCCGCAAGGGCACCTCGATCGCGGTGCCGGCGATTTCGCCGTCGCCCATGGCCGCATGCCCATCACCCATGTAGAGAAGCGCACCCGGCACGTTCACAGGCAACAGAAGCGTGTTCCCTACACTAGATTCCGACGCGTCCATGTTGCCGCCAAACTCAGCAGGAACAACCGAACTGCGGGCTTCGCCGTTTGCCGGCGCGACGCCTATGCATCCCAGAAACGGATGCAGCGGAATTTTCACTGAGAAATTGGAATCGTGCGCTTGAAAAGTCGCCGTATTGTCGCCGGAATGGATCGGATAAAGCCATATTCGTTCGGGCAATGCAGGCTGGATCATTGGCGTGTAGTCAGTAGAGTTAAGAGCGCCAAAACCCGGAGCGAATGCTCCGACTCCTTGAGATGAGTTCACTTCCAGATTTAGAAATTCGACAGCGATCGCATCGCCTGGTTCTGCACCCTCAATAAAAAAGGGCCCAGTTAGCGGATTGTCACCTTTCACCAGCGCCAGCGTGTCGCTCGGTTTCTGAATGGCATCGCCGAACGCATCCAGCGTGTTTGTTTCTAGAATGTCATCCGGACCGAGCCGCGCCACGGAAGGCGCCACTCCGTAAACATACTTAACTGTTTCAAGCGTCGCGTGATATTTCACAACCGGATTTTCTTTCTGAGCTTCGACTGTTGAAGCGCAAATCGAAACGCTAAAGAAAATGGAAAGCACAAGTAATTTCATCAAGCGATCCTCCTAATCCTTACGCACACGAAATGGAAGGGCACTCTCGAACACTAGAACTCTCGCAACGGGTTCGCGGGTTCGATAGCTTGTACCTTATGTTCCACTACGACAACAAGACCCTTCCTTAAATTCGATTGCCTACCTAGGTAGATTTCTGGAACTGTAATGCTCTAAAAACTGAATCATCCTAGGTATGGAATCGAGGCCCGGGAAAGTTTGGCCATATATCCAGCCCGTGCGACTCCTATCCAAGGATGACCGTAGGAAACTCTATTGGTGGATAAAAGGGCCAGGTGCTGCGGGCAAAACGTATGAGATCACCGGCTCGAGGAAATTCGAGTCGTTTGCACGAGTATGAGCTCTTGGTTCTTTTTGTATTTTGGTTGCTAACGGGATATCCAAGTCCAGCGCAAGAGTCTGCCGTTCCGCCGTCAACAGTATCTGGAATCGTTCGGACTACTGAAGGTACCCCGATCCCCGGTGCTACAGTGCGTTTGATCAACACCGATACCAACAAAGTTTGGGTCAGTTGGACTGACGAATCCGGCAAATTCGAATTTCCCCAAATTGCAGCGGGACCTTACCGAATAGAGGAAAGCCAGCTCGGCTTCGCGCAAGCATCCTTGATAGTCGAGGTCCCCATGGTTCCACCCGGACCAGTTCCAGTAATCTTGCGTGTTGCGACTCTGGCTGAATTGTCCGCTGCGCCAGCTACTCCCTCGAATAAGCCGCATGCTCCCGGCAACAGAAGTAACGCCCAGAACCCCGCTGCGAACTCTGCGAACGCGCCAGGCCAAGGAGGAGCCCGAGGGCAATTACCGGCTGGAGCAGCCAACGCGGTTCGCGAGGGGCTGGCCGGTGGTTTCGAAGAAACTGAGCTCACTGGCGAGGGAACGAACGCAGCAGGCGCAGAAGCGAACGGCGCTGCGAACGCTGGACCGCAGGCAGGAGTTTCACTCCCGGCCACTGCCAATTCAAACGCGACTTCTGACTCATTCTTGCTGCAAGGAACAGTGGGTCAGAGCCTCACCTCTAACGGACCGGGAGGTTTCGGCGGCCTAGGGGGTATAGTGCCCGGCACTCCCGGCGACCAAGGAGGAGCTGGAGGTCGTGGCGGCCGCGGCGCCGGACAACTGTTCGGTCAAGGTGGAGGACTAGGGGGCGGCCCGGGTGGCGGAGGCGGTGGTACGGGAGGAATGTTCGGCGCACGCGGGAGATTAAACCGGCAAAGTGTAAACCGCGTGCGATTCAGCTTTTACGATCGCTACGAAAACTCCGCGTTCGATGCCAAGCCTTATTCACTCACAGGCAATCAGGTGCCCAAGCCCAGCCATTATGACGAACGTTTCGGCGGCAACCTCGGCGGGCCGTTAAAAATTCCTCACATTTACAACGGCAGCGACCGCACATATTTTTTCGTCAACTACCAGCATGAAATCCAATCCAGCGCACTGGACACCTATTCCACAGTTCCCACCGCAGCCGAACGTAGCGGAAATTTCTGCGGTCTCGGGGTCACCATCTATAATCCGTTTTCAAACTTCACCGGACCACGCACTCCACTCGGCAATGGTTGTCAAATCCCTGCGATCAATTCCGCCGCAGCAGGACTTCTCGCTTTTTATCCTATGCCGAATCTGCCGGGAATGGTGCAGAACTATTTGCTGCAAACTACAGTGCCGATCAATAACGACATTTTGAATCTCCACGTGCTTCACACCATCAATTCCAAGTTCAGTTTGAATGGCGCCTACAACCTGAATTCCCAGCGTCAGAATACATTTGGCAATTTCCTGAGTACCGCCGGAACTCAATCAACGCTGAATCAGGCAATCACACTCGGACTCTCACACAACTGGACTGCGCATCTGGTGGAAAGCACGCAATTGAATTGGAGCCGCAGTCGCGTTCAAATCCTAAGCGATAACTCTTTCAAAAATGACATCGCTGCAGATCTGGGAATATCAGGCGTATCCACCGAACCCCTCACCTACGGTATCCCGGCGATCAATTTCAGCAGCATTTCCGATTTGAACGATCCACTCCCTTCTCTCGTTCGCAACCAGACGCTCCGATTTGGAGATAATTTGCGGTGGGTGCGCGGAAAACACACCGTGACTTTCGGCGGCGAGGTTCGTCGCATCCAACTCAATGCCGACGCCAATCCTCAGCCGCGCGGCCTGTTCAATTTTACCGGCGTCATGACCTCACAATTAACTTCGACCGGCCAGCCGGTGGCGCCCAATCCTCAGACCGAGCCCTTCTACGAGCTCGCCGATTTTCTCTTGGGCGTTCCCTACAGCACGACAGTCCAGTTCGGTCCGAACGCCTACTTGCGAAGTTGGGATTTTATTGCCTATGCGCAGGATGATTGGCGGGTGAACAAGCAGCTCACTATCTTGTATGGCCTCCGCTACGAGACCGTTACCCCGCCAGTGGATAAATACAACCGAATTGCTAACTTGGATTTGAATTCCACGGCCACCGCTGTCGATGTGGTCACGCCGGGCGCGGTGGGAATGTTTAACGGCCGCTATCCGCAAGCGCTGATCCACGGCGATTACGGCAATTGGGGGCCGCGCATTGGATTCGCCTGGGTGCCACAAACGATTAAACCGAAGACAGTTGTTCGCGGCGGCTTTTCGATTTTTTACAACGAAGGAATTTACAACACTCTCGCCCAACAATACTTAGAATACGAACCTCCTTTCGCTACTTCGGAGAATCTCATTACCTCCGCCGCTCAAGTTCTGACGCTTCAGAATGGATTTCCCAGCACCAGCACAATATCCAACAAGGGCGGCGTAAATCCCTTTTACAAAAATGGATACGCAGACATTTGGACCTTAGGTACCGAAACATCGTTTACGCAAAATTGGATTTTGGATCTGACCTACACCGGCACGAAAGGTACAAATTTGGATTTGCTTCGCGCGCCGAATCGCGCTCCTTTGGGCACCAGCCCTCTGAACACACAGATTTCTTTGCGAATTCCCGGCGCCAATAGCTTCTATTACGATCAATCTGGCGCGAATTCAATTTACAACGCACTCCAAGTGCGGTTGGTTCATCGCTTCACGCGCGGTATTTCCATCCAAGGGTTCTACACTTTTTCAAAATCGCTTGATAACGCTAGCACCATCGGCGGAACCACACCGATCGTGGTCCAGCAGGATGGCAAGTTCGCCGCAGAGCGCGGACTTTCATCATTCGACGTCCGGCATCAGGTCCGCATGTTCTCCGTGTATGAGCTCCCATTTGGTGAACACCATCGCTATGGCAATCATGGATGGGCGGAACACGTTCTCGGCAATTGGCGGCTGCAGAACATCATTACCTGGCAGACCGGAAATCCCTATACGGCTTATCTCGGCGGCACAGCATCAGATAACGGGACAGGAGCGAGTTTTTCGCTGCGCGCGGATCAAGTCGGAAATCCAAACGTTGGCATTTGCGGCGGAGGACCGCTCACTTTTTTCAACACCGTTGCTTTCGCTACGCCGCCTGCCACGGATTATGGCAATGAACACCGCGGCTCGATCGGAGGCCCTTGCAAGTTTAATTGGAACGCCTCTCTCGCGAAATCTTTCCGGTTCGGTCCGCAAGAGCGCCATCACTTGGACGTTCGTTGGGAAGTTCAGAATCTTTCCAATACTGTAAGTTTTTCCGGGCTCGTCACCTTGTTGGGCTCGTCAACATTCGGACGTGTTACTGGCACGGGAGCCATGCGAACCATGGATGTTATGATCCGGTATAACTTCTGATGAGACACTTCGCTCAAAAAATAGCGTTTTCATTAGTGGCAGCAATCTTTTTAGCAGGTATCGTCCTAGCTCAATCTCAACAGCAGTCTCCCAATCCACACGCGCAGCCACCTACAAACCCATCGGCGCCTATCGCCGTACCCATGCCTGCGTCGCCTCAGGCTCCCAAACCGACGGTGCCTTCCGTGATCAGAGCCTCGTCCGATCTCGTGCGCATTGACGTCGAAGTAACAGACAAGTCCGGCAAACCCATCAAGGGATTGCGCGAGGATCAATTTACCGTCACCGATGATGGCAAGCGCCAGGAGATTTCCACTTTCTCGTACTCCGACATCGAAGGCATTGAGTCCGCAGCAGCGGCGGAAGACAAGCCCATTGTCGTGCCGGTGGACAACGAAGGACCAAATACGCCGTCGGCCAACGCGATCAGCGACCAGTTGCGCGATCGCCGATTGATTGTACTTTTCTTTGACCTGACGTCCATGCAGTCGGACGACTTGATCCGCGCGCACGACGCGGCGGCCAAATTTGTGAAAGAGCAGATGACCAAAGCTGACGTCGTCGCTGTCATCGCTTTTTCCTCAAAGCTAATCGTGCTCGCAAACTTTACCAACGACCGCGCAACGCTCGATAAAGCCATTGCGCAGTTAACCGTCACCAGCATTTCCGATCTTTCTAATCCGCTCTACTCCGCGGCGGAAAACGGTGAATACGACGTGCAGGAATATACCGGCGCGGCGTATACCCCGGATGAGACCGAATTTAACGTTTTCAATACGGACCAGAAGCTCGTTGCCGTGGAAGGCATGGCCAACGTCCTCAGCGCGTTCCCCGGAAGAAAAGCCCTGGTGGAATTCACCGGCGGCATCACTCAGCCCGGTGAAGAAAATCGCACGCAGCTTCGAGCGGCAACAGACGCTGCGAACCGCGCCGATGTTTCAATCTATTCGATCGATTCGCGCGGATTGTTCGCTACGCCGCCTGGTGGCGACACCACCGCGAATGCCGCCACGGGAACTTCCATGTTCACCGGCGCTTCCGTGTTTCATCAAACCGACCAGCGCGACGATTCGCGCGATACTCTCGCCACTCTTTCCACCGACACCGGCGGAAAAGCATTCTTTGACTTGGGAGATTTGAGCCAGGCGCTCCCGAAGATTCAGCAAGACAATACCGGTTACTACCTCATCGGCTATCGTCTGGGCGCCGATGTAAAACGCGATGGCCGCTGGCGAACGATCCGAGTAAAGGTCAACGCGCCCGGCGCCCACGTGCGTTATCGCGAAGGCTACTACGCTCCGCGCGATTTTCAGCATCTTCAAAAAGAAGATCGCGACCAACAGCTTGCCGACGCTGTCAATTCGGATAATCCCGTCGTCGAGCTGCCCGTCGCCGTAGAGACAGCCATGTTCCGACTGTCCGATCAGCAGACTTACGTTCCCATCGCCGCTAAGATTTCTGCCAGCGCTCTCGACTGGGCTGAAAAGCATGGTCACCGCCAGGCCGACTTTGATTTTGCTGTCGAAGTTCGCGCAGTCCCTTCCCGCCAAGTGGTCGCTCAGTCGCGCGACACTACCCAAGTGAACCTCGACCCTCAGCGTTTCCAGCAGATCAACCAAAAAAATCTGCTGTACCAGGGCGGTGTTGTCCTTGCACCCGGAAACTACCGGCTGAAATTTGTCGCTCGCGAAAATGAATCAGGAAAGATCGGCACGTTTGAACAGAATCTTTCCGTCCCGGCGGTCCAGCCGGGAAAACTGGCGCTCAGCTCTGTGGTTCTTTCCAGCCAGCTTGTTCCAGTGCGGAAATCGGCGGAAGTCCAAACGAAAGGCCAGGGATTGCGCGCCAAGCTGACCAATTCACCGCTCGAGATGAATGGAGAAGCGATTGTGCCTAGCGTGACTCGCTTGTTCGCGCAAAATCAAACACTCTATGTTTTCTTCCAAGCTTATTATCCGGGAAAAAATGAGAATAAAGAAACGTTTGACGGAAATTCGCTCCGCGCCGGATTAGTTTTCTTTCGCAATGGATTGCAGGTCAATTCCACCCCCTTGCTCGCGCCCTCGGAAGTAGATGCTAAGAAGTCCACGGCGTCGTTCCGCATGAGCTTGCCGTTATCGAAGCTACAAGGTGGGCGTTACACCGTTCAAGCTGTTGTCATCGCTCCCGGAACGCAGCATGCCGCGTTTGGCCGCAGCTACCTCGCGCTATTGCAAGCGCCACCGGCCCCCGCGTCAACGCCAGCTAGTAGTCCGACGAATTCTCCTCCAGAAATTGCAGCCCCCAAACCACCTTCACCCTAAACGCCGGATAGGTTGGCGAATTCCGGCATGTTTGGCAATTCGTCTTCAGATATGGCACGCTGGAGGGAGTGCCCACAAAAAGCATTACTCATATCCTGATCCACGATTCTTTTCGTGTAGGTATCACGATCAAAGGGATCGACGGCATTCTCGAAGCCGTCGGCGGTGTACTGCTGTGGTTTAAAGTCAACACGTTGAACTCGTGGTTGCAAGCGCTCTGCCAGCACGAACTCGCGCGCGACAAGCACGATTTTATTTTTTCTCACTTGAGTATTGCTTCGCAGAAATTGGCGAGCGGTAGCCCGATGTTCGTCTCGCTTTATCTTCTCTCGCATGGGCTGGTGAAGGCCTTGCTCGTTGTGTGTCTTTGGCTTAACAAGCTGTGGGCTTATCCGCTGACGATTGGCGTTTTTGCGGCTTTCGTCGTCTACCAAATCTACAGATTCACTTACACACATTCCGTGGCGCTCGTAATTCTCACTCTCTTCGATCTGCTGCTGATATTTCTAACCTGGAAAGAATATCAAGATCAGAAATTGCTGCACGCGAAGAAGAAAGAAGAATAATTAGAACTAACGGCGGCGTATGGCCTTGAATCGGCTTTTCGTGTAGATTTTCCTATCGTGACATCGCCGAACAAATTCAAAGTTGGCCTCGTGCAGATGGCTGTCAGCCCGAAGCCAGAGCAAAACCTGGCCCACGCCATCTCCCGCATCGAAGAAGCCGCTCGAGGCGGCGCGCAAGTGGTTTGCTTGCCGGAGCTTTTTCGCTCGCAATATTTCTGTCAACGCGAAGACACCGCGAATTTCGAATTGGCGGAGCCCGTGCCCGGACCCACCACAGAAGCTTTAGGTCACGTAGCGCAGAAAACGAAAACCGTCATCATTGCCCCCGTCTTCGAACGCCGGGCGCCCGGTGTGTATCACAACACCGCAGCAATCATTGACGCCGACGGCCGAATCGCCGGCATCTATCGCAAGATGCATATCCCCGACGACCCGGCTTATTACGAAAAATTCTATTTCACCCCGGGAGACTTGGGCTTTCGCGCGTTTGAAACCAACGCCGGTAAAATCGCCACTTTAATCTGCTGGGATCAGTGGTATCCGGAAGGAGCACGCTTGGCCGCCCTAAACGGCGCCTGCATTGTCTTCTACCCCACCGCTATCGGCTGGCATCCCAGCGAAAAAAATTCCAATGGAGAAGCGCAGCGCGATTCCTGGCGCACCATCCAGCGCAGTCACGCGATTGCCAATGGGGTTTACGTCGCGGCGGTGAACCGCGTGGGGCACGAAAAGCCTGTTGAAGGCGGAGACGGCTTGGAGTTCTGGGGCACTTCCTTCCTCTGCGATCCGCAGGGAGTCGTGATCGCCGAAGGTTCCACCAACCGTGAAGAAATTTTGTACGGTGAAGTGGATCTCGCACACCTGGAAGACGTCCGCCGCAACTGGCCTTTCTTGCGCGACCGCCGGATTGATGCCTACGCGGGCATCGAACAGCGCTTTCTCGACGAAAAGCCTTGAAGCCATCCAGCCGCATCGCCCGTCCTTCCGCAGAAAATACCCCGGCGGCGTTAGGCTTCCGTATGCCGGCCGAATGGGAACCTCATGAAGCCTCCTGGCTCGGCTGGCCGCACAATCCAACCGATTGGCCCGGTAAGCTTGAGCCGATCCACTGGGTTTACGGCGAGATCGTTCGGAAAATAGCGCCCGGTGAACTCGTCCGCATCCTAGTGAACTCGCCAGCACATGAGTTTCGAGCGCGAAAAGTTTTGAAAAGCGTCGGCGTTAGCATGAGCCGAATCCAGTTTCTCCGATTCCCTACAAATAGAGGTTGGACGCGCGATTTCGGCCCCATATTTATCAAACGCGACAAGCCCCGCCCGAAAGTTGCCATCGCTCGATTCCGTTTTAACGCCTGGGCTCGTTATCCCGATTGGAAAAAAGACGACGGCATTCCCGAACGCGCCGCTCGCCGATTGAAGATGAAAATGTTCCGCGCTCAACTCGGTGGCCGCGATGTGGTTCTCGAAGGCGGAAGCATTGACGTAAATGGCTCGGGCACAGTGCTGAGCACGGAAGAGTGCCTCCTCGATCAGAAACGCCAAGTTCGAAACCCCGGATTCGACCGCGGCCAAACGGAAGCAGTCTTGCGGGAATATCTCGGCGTAACCAACGTTATATGGCTAGGCAAAGGAATCGCAGGAGACGACACACACGGTCACATCGATGATCTGTGCCGCTTTGTGAACCGCCGCACAGTCGTCCTTTGCCGCGAAAAAAATCGCAAAGAGAAAAATTATCGGGCGCTAGAAGAACATTGGGAGCGCCTGCGCGGAGCGAGACTCGAAGATGGAAGCAAATTGGATGTTGTAGCCTTGCCGATGCCGTCGCCTCTATTTTTCGACGGTGTGCGCCTCCCCGCCAGTTACGCAAACTTTTACATCTCGAACGCCGCCGTCTTGGTCCCCACTTTCAACGACCCCAACGACCGCGTCGCTCTGGGGATCGTCTCGGAACTTTTCCCCAAGCGCTCCGTCGTGGGAATCCATTCAGTAGATTTAGTCTGGGGATTCGGCACCCTTCACTGCTTAACGCAACAGCAGCCCGCTCGCTCCTAGTTCACTGCAAATATTTTTCGCTTCTTTCCGAATATCAGGACACATTCGAACGCTATCCATCCTGCCCCATATACTCGAAATTTCCGAATTTACGTAGTTCGCTGTTACTAAACGCCTTATTTACAAGAAATCTTGGCGACGAACGTGCCATATGCGTTCGTGGGGGAAGTCAGCTTCATCGTTCGCGGCGCCCCATACATTCGACGAAAACTGGAGATGAAAATGCGATTTAGCAAATTCCTTATTGTAGCCGCTTTGTTCGCGGCTCCCTTGCTCCTGCTGCCCAGCATGCTTTCGGCGCAGAGCATAGTTACCGGAGCAGTAAGCGGAACCGTTACGGATCCCTCAGGCGCCGTTATCGTGGGCGCCACAGTGAATCTCAAAAACGTTGCCACGGGCGAGGTCAGTTCCACCAACACAAACTCCTCCGGAGGCTACCAGTTCCCATTGTTGAAACCCGGCTCCTACACCGTAAACGCAACACAGCAAGGATTCAAACAGTCCTCCATTACTGTAGACGTACTGCTAGGGCAGACTTCTACTGCCGATTTGAAGCTGGAACTCGGCGCCGGTAGCGTCACAGTCGAGGTCACCGGACAAGGCCAAGGATTGCAAACCGAAGATGCAAACATCTCTTCGAATTTCGACACAAAAATGATTCAGGAAGTCCCAAATCCGGGCAACGATATCACCTATATCGCGCAAACAGCGCCTGGAGTGGCCATGAACTCGACAGGCGGCTACGGCAATTTCACCGCCTTTGGTCTCCCAGCCACTGCGAACTTGTTCACCGTGAATGGAAACGATTACAACGATCCTTACTTGAACCTAAACAATTCCGGTTCGAGCAACCTGCTGCTCGGCGGCAATGAATTGCAGGAAGTAGCGGTCGTCAGCAACGGGTACACCGGCCAGTACGGCAGACAGGCTGGCGCACAGATCGATTACAGCACCAAGTCAGGCTCAAACCAATTTCATGGGAATGCGGTCTACGACTGGACCGGGAGGGCTTTAAGCGCCAACGACTACTTTAACAACCTCTTTGGCAACCCCCGGCCGTTCGAAAATAACAATCAATGGGCCGCGTCTTTCGGCGGGCCGATCAAGAAGGATAAGGCGTTTTTCTTCGTGAACACCGAAGGAATTCGCTACGTTTTTGGAACCTCCGCATCGGTGAGTGTTCCTACACCTGACTTCGAACAATATGTCCTCAGCCAAATTCCCACCACTGCGGTGCCGTACTACAACAACATTTTCAGTTTGTATAACAACGCACCCAACGTCAATCATGCTATTCCGGCCGCTAATAGTTGCGGAGCTTCGCTGGGCTCGTTCCCCGATCCAGTCACCGGCTCAACAAGCGCTACTTGCCTGCAAACTTTCAACAACTCAGGTTCGAATGGCAACCGCGAGTGGCTAGTCACCGGGCGCGTGGACTACTCTTTCAGCGAAAATGACAAATTATTCGGCCGCGTAAAAGTTGATCGGGGCGTACAACCGTCTTACACAGATCCAATCGATCCCGCGTTCAATGTCATCAGCCACCAGCCCCAGCAAGACGCTCAAGTAAATTACACACACGTTTTCAACCCGAACCTCATCAATAACTTTATTGCGTCAGCCTTCTATTATGGCGCACCCTTTGCAAGCAACAATATTGCCGCTGCATTGGCTGCCTATCCGGGTGTTTTGGTCTCAACAGATAGCGCTTTGACGCCCTTGGGTACCGGCTCCAGTTTCTTCCCGGGAGTCGCAACCTCCTTTCCCAACGGTCGCAAAGTGACTCAATGGGGGCTCGTAGACGACTTGTCACTGACCCGTGGCAACCACACCTTCAAAATGGGCTTCAACTTCCGTCGGAACGACGCCAGTGACTCGCAGGCCGCCGTGGGAACCCAGTTCCCCTATGTTTCCACGAGCTTGGCGTCCTTCGCCACTGATCAAGCCGATTTCATTACGCAGAATTTTACAAACTTTCCGGAGCAGCCAATCGCCTACTACAGTCTCGGCCTTTACTTCCAGGACGAGTATCGAGTGAATTCCAGGCTGAAGTTTACGCTGGCTATGCGCGCAGACCGAAACTCGAACGGGGTTTGTCAGTCTGACTGCGCTGTTCGGTCTGTCGATCCCTTCGATCAATTGGCTCACAATCCCAACATTCCCTACAATCAGATGATGTTGACCGGACAACACTCCATTCTCCGCAATGTTGAGAAAGTAGTGTTCGAGCCACGTGTCGGTTTTGCTTGGAGCCCGTTGGGACAAAACACGGTAATCCGAGGGGGCGTCGGCTTGTTCACCGATTTGTATCCGGGCTCTCTGCTAAACCTCTGGACCCGTAACTTTCCTTCGGTGACCGCATTTGGGCTAGCTAGCGCCGGAACGATTGACAATATCGGCACGGCGACGAAGGGCTCAGCGGCTACGGTCATCGGTGAGTGCCAGACAGTATTTCAGACGAATTATGCAGCAGGCGGAACAGCGTCTGACTTCCTGGCTAACGCACCCGCGGGTTGCGCCGTTCCGAACATGAACGACGTGGCAAACACACTAAAAAATCCAAAATATCTTGAATGGAATCTCGAAGTTCAACATTCCTTCGGCAACAAGGCGGTACTGTCAGTGAATTACGTTGGAAACCGAGGATATGACGGGGTCATTTTCAATCCCTATTTGAATGCTTACGCCAACAGCGGATTCGGCGGCCTTCCAACCGCGCCCATCGATTCCCGTGTCGGGCTAGTGCTGCAGGGAACAAACAATGGCATATCTAACTACAACGGCATTACCTTTTCTCTTCAGCAGAATACTTGGCACGGACTGTCTGGCCGGATTAATTACACTTACAGCCACGCCCTCGACGATATCTCTAACGGCGGTACGCTTGAACCCTACAACCCTGCCGACAGTTTGTTTTTCCAAATCAGTCCGAATAACTTAAGGCTCAATTACGGTAACGCGGACTATGACATCCGTCACGTTATGACCGGTAACTATGTGTGGCAAATACCGGTCAGAAGCGAGAACCGGCTCCTGAATGCAGCCATCGGTGGCTGGGAAGTCTCCGGAACAATATTCGCGCACACCGGCCTTCCTTTCAGCGTCATAGATGGCCCAACAGGATCTAGTCTGATCGCTGCTAACGGAGCTAACGACCAGCTCATAACCGTTCTCGGACAACCCATCGTCCCCGTGTCGCGTTCTTGCACCGCGGTTCTTAATCCTAACAACAGTTCTGCAAACGCGTGCTGGGGCGGAGTCAGCGCATTCTCCAGCGCCCCGACCAGTTTTGGGACGTTGGCACGCAATGCCTTCCGCGGACCGGGATATTTCGACACCGATTTCAGTTTACGGAAATCTTTCCGTCTTACGGAACGGCTGGGTTTCATGGTGGGAGCGAACGCGTATAACGTTCTCAATCACGTCAACTTTGCCAATCCAAATGTCAATCTGGCGGCTGGGCCAAATTTCGGCCTTATCACCGCTACTCAGAACCCTGCAACCTCGCCTTACGGTGCTTTCGCAGCAGCGGCCGTGGACGCGAGAATTGTTCAGGTCGTGGGAAGACTGACGTTCTGATTTAGAACCAGAAGGTATATGCGGAAGAGGGCGGCACCCTCCTCAGGGCCGCCCTTTTTTATTTTTAAAGTGTTTTCGCTTTCGAACTGTAAGTTTCAAGCAAGCCGCAATTTTAACGCCTCAAATCTTGCTCTCACACATAGAAAGCTCTTTGACTTGATCGTCCAGCGGTTGAAATATGAAGAAGTGGCTTCTCGGGGTGTCATGAATTCACTGCTTCTCTTGCAATCGCTCGGCTTCCAGGCCCCGTCTGCGAACGGCCTCCGCGGGCTGCAGCACGGGCCAGCGAAAATCTTTCGCGAAAGATCTGAAATCTCAGTCATGGAATGTCACAATCGCAGCGGCGTGACCATTGCTGGCCGTTTCCAGAACCATCTCATCATTCGGATCCGGTAGAGTAGCGCCATGGTCATAGTTAAAGTCGGCCTGCGCGAGTTCCTCGAACTTCCCGGAATCAGACACTCCCGTTGGGGTCATCCGGTCTATGTCCCCACGCCCGAAAGCGCCCGAAGGCAGCCAAGCTTTCCGAACGAAGTTGCCTTGAGCCCTCGCCAGAAATGCGACGAGGTGCTGGCGGCCGAGCTAACAGGAATACGTCGGCGTGACAAGGGCGAGCCCCGCTGAGATAATCGTCTATAGTAGGCTGGCCGTAGATTAGCGCAGTCGTGGTGTCTACTATGTACTCAACCGGCGGAGTTTCTTGTGACTGAGGTAAGGACGAGGGTGGCGAAGGGATCAGAGCGTGGCAAATTGCGCATCGGCGATGATTGGAATGCAATCCGCATTATTGCGCTCTCACAGAGCAATCCCCTCAAAGCGATCGCGGAGTTTGTCGAAAACAGTATTGATGCGCATGCCCAAAATATCGTTATCACCCGCGGTCGCGAGCACGGTGAACACTATCTAAAGGTCACGGACGACGGCGACGGCCTCCCGCGCGGTCCGAACGGGCTGCCTGACTTCAAGTACGTCGCGACGCATATCTGCGACTCGATCAAGCGGCACTTGAAATCGAACGGCGATGGAAACGGTATACAAGGGGAGTTTGGAATTGGCCTTTTGAGCTTCTGGACTGTCGGCGACACTCTGTCGATGACTTCTAAGGGTGCCGACCAGCGCGCCTACCAGATGACCATGCGCAGAGGGGATCCTCGGTACGCCGTGAGTGCGCGGCGCGCGCTTTTTGCCGAGCAGGGCACTGAACTCCGGATCAGTCCCCTGCTGGAGGGTATTCGTACTCTGAGCGGTGAGAAGATCCAGTGGTACCTGGCCTCCGAGTTGCGTGATCGAATCCGCGGTGGGCAGCTTCGCGTAACAGTGGTAGATAGGCTTGCGCGCAAACAATATCAAGTCGAACCGCGTCAGTTCGAAGGCCGCTTGCTGCACCAGCTACCGGCAGTTCGCTCATCGTACGGCGAGGCCTATGCCGAATTGTACCTCACGGAACCAACAGAGGATTCCCGTGTTGCCCTGACACGAGGTGGCACGCGTGTGATCGCGGATATTAGTGCGCTCCCCGGCTTGGAGCGTTCACCTTGGAAGTCTCGCTACATACAAGGTTTGGTCGACGTGCCGTACCTAATCCTCACACCCGGAACGCGTTCCGGAATCGTACACGACGAGCATTACGCTGCTTTTGTCGACAGTCTGGCTAAGCTCGAGGCTCACCTGATCGACCTGATCGACGCACAGCAGCGTGCCGAAGAAGAACAGGCCAATCGGGAGTCCCTGCGTGCCATCCAACGCGCGTTTCGTGAGGCTATGCTCATTCTGCCGCGCGAAGAGTACGATTGGTTTGATATCCAGTCCCGCCCGCAGGATCCCGGCGCCGGCGAAACGCTACAACGAGGCGTCAATCCCACAGATTCGAATGAAGAGGTAGCTTCGTTGAGCGCTGCGGAACCCAAGGGAGAGACATCCCCACAACGTCGATTCTTTGACTATGCGGGGCCTTTGCGCACAGTCGTGATTTCACCGACAACAAGCACACTCGCAGTGAAACAAAGTCGGCGTTTCCGCGCGCTGCCTCGGGACCGCTCGGGCCGGCGCGTCCAGGAGGATCTCACCTTTGCCTGGGGGATTGTGGAAGGGGGTGGCACGCTGTTGTCCACCTCGGATCAGGAAGTTGGCTTTGAGGCTCCCGATTCGCCCGTTCTAGTCCGGTTGTCTGTCACTGTTTCACAACGCGATATACGCTGCACTGCAGAGGCGTTGATCACGGTGACTGATAGTCTCGATATCTCCATGGGCGCTTCAGTCGTCAATGCGCGCGGATTGCCGGGTTACACCTTCGAACGGGCCGCTGGTGAGCTGTGGCGCTCGCGATTTGATGCCGATCGCAACTTGATCGTCGTGAACAGTGGCCACCGCGATTTTGTTTTCGCTACACGTAGTCGTGTGCTCCAGCTGCGCTATCTCGTGCGGCTCTTCGTCAAGGAGTTGGTGCTCAAGAACTTTGCCGGCATGCAGGCCGAACAAATCGCGGACCGGATGATTGAGCTCTCGCTATATGTGGAGGAAAAATTGAGATTCTCGTGAGGGCGGCAGACGTAGCTGGGGGACTTCACATGGGTCCTACCGAGACTTCCGGATTGGCGGATCCGAACCGGCTTCCAGACGGATTGCGAGCCAAGGATTGCTCGATACAGTGCTACCGACGCGGGGATCTGGGCGAGTAAAATTGTCTTCGAAGATTGACTGCCCAACCTGCAAACGCGTTCCTGGCATGTCCCTTGATCCCCTTCTGATTTTCTCGCCAAGGCGTGGTTCAGGTAGTTTCCGTTTGGTGAAGTGAACACCGTTCTGCGCGAATCGCTCGATCTCGGCATCCTAACCAGCCGGTGAGAGACTCCCTTTGTCGCAGACATTCGGCCAAACGACCGCTTTGGGCCGGTAGGATACGTCGCGAAAGCGAGCAGAGATCAAGTCCATTCATTCTAATGCATAGCATCGTTTTACCGGCATCGTCTTGCACGCCTGCCATACATGTAATACACTTGGTTCATGAAGACTATCACCGTACGACTGCCCGAGCCACTGGTCGCGGACATTGAGGCGGAATCGCGGGGGCGCAAGATCTCGAAGTCAGATGTCGTTCGCGAACGGCTTGAGCGTCCGGCCCGGCAGCGCCGCCGCACTGCCTCTCTGAATGCCATTGCTGATCTCATTGGATCGGTAGATGGTTTACCGGTCGATCTAACGACGCGAAAGAAGGAATATTTGCACGCCACCGGTTATGGCCAGAAACGTCCTCGTTGATGCTGGATTTGTCGTGGCGTTGCTTAGTAGCCGCGACGCTCACCACGACTGGGCCGTGACGCAGGCGTCTGAGATGCCTCCGCCTTGGTCCACGAGCGAAGCCGTTCTGTCGGAGGCTTTTCACCTTCTCGGAGAGCGCGGTGCTCCCAATCTCGGCGCCCTACTTCGCCGCCGCGCCTTGCTCATCGCTTTCACGCTTACTGAGAACGTAGAGCCAGTCGTGAAACTGATTGAGAAATATTCTAACGTCCCAATGAGCTTGGCCGATGCTTGCGTCGTTCGCATGAGCGAAACGCTTGCCAATCCCATCGTCCTCACGACCGACGAAGATTTCCGAGTCTACCGTAGACACAGCCGGCAAGTCATTCCTTGTGTGACTCCCGAATGATGCGCAAACTCGTTTGGTAGGGGCGGGTCGCCCGCTGAAACCAGTCGCAGCTGGTTGATGTGGAACGTTAGGAAATAACGATACCCTTCGGCAATGCACCGAATTCTCTTCGCGCTTTCAAATATTTGAAATGTTGGCCTTTACATCCCCGGACAAAATTCGAAGTTCAGCTCTGATCCAACAAACCGCAGCGGTCAAAAGTTAAGTGCCTTGTCTTACGTCGCTTACATCACACCTAGCTCCGACATTTTCGCTTCAGAACGGGATATTGCACCCAAGACCAAAAAACTGGATGCATGCAGAGTTGTTTCAAAACCTAAAGAGGAAGATTTGGCTCCCCGGGCTAGATTCGAACTAGCAACCCTTCGGTTAACAGCCGAATGCTCTACCGTTGAGCTACCGGGGATCCGTACAACGCATTTGCTTTCATTTTAATACAGACGGCGAAATCAAGCTACTTCGAGCATGCGTCCAACGTGGGTCCAACATCGCGATTATTTCAGACTCCCTGCCGAAATGCTCATTTTTGCCGGTTGATTCTCTGGGACTTAAGTTCTCAGTTCTTCATAGATTCGCAAGAGCATTCGGTGCGGAGACCGAATGCTCCTTTTTCCACTACAACATGGAGTCCCAGAGTTGCTTCTCTTTGCGTTCTCGCCATTCAGGTTGTAGCCGAAAAGGGTCCCTTTGTTGATAAGAAATAGCGGTGCAACGAGCCGGCGGTGCATTCCACAATGCCGCAGTATGAAACGAAAGCCGGCAATGCTTCGATCGGGATGCGGCGGCGAAAATCATCAGCTCACCCGGCATCGGAAGTCCCGAGAAAACGAGAAATTCGCGCACTCACTTGTTCCGCGAGATACAGGGCCATCCAGTGCTCCGCTTCCGGAATCTCTTCGACTTGCGCTTCTGGTACGAGCGCACCCAATTCCCGGCCATGCGCGACAGGAAAATGTTTATCTCGCCCGGCCCAGAGAAACAAGGAAGAAGCCTTGATTGCCGGATACGATTGCTGCAATTTCGGAAGGCTCCCCTGGTAGCCTGCACACAGTCGAACGACAAAGTGTCTCACTTCGCGCTGCTGGAAGCATTCCCATAAGTCGTCTCGCAATTCCTGCGGCAGCCTATAGCTGCGTGGCAGGAATGTTCGAATCGCCCGGAAAAAAACCGCGCGGGGCAGCCGCTCCAGCAGCACCCGGTTCCAGCCAAATCGCCGAAGCAAATTGATCTCCCAGGAAGTTTTTTCATCCCAGATCACGAGCGAGTTCATGACGACGAGATGACTCACCCGTTTCGGATGTCCGGCTGCAAACGCCAATGCCGGCTGCCCGCCCATGTCGTGACCGACGACCGCCGCCCGTTCGACTCCCCAAGCATCCATCAACGCCAGCAACCGCTTCGCCATGTCAAATGGCGTCGCTCCACCGGGCCAGGCTTCACTGTGGCCCATCCCGGGCCAGTCAAACGCAATCACTTCAAACTGCGTGGCCAACCTCGGTGCAAGCTCCGACCAGATCTGCAAATTATCGGGATACCCGTGCAGCAATATGACAGGCACTCCGCTTCCGAGCCTCGCCACTCGCACTCTCTTGCCGAGGTGCCTCTCGATTGTGGTGGCCAACATCAGGAAAGGTCCTGACGAACACAGTCCGCCGCCAACACACCGGAGATCGCGCAGAAGCTTACCCACTGGCCGGGGTGCGTGGCGCTTCCAGCCAAATAGAGCCCGCGCAGGTCCGGGCTCCGATGTGCCAGCCGCCCTTCGCGCATAAACTTCGCCGTCATCACTGGATTCATGCTGTCCCGGGCCAACGAATACTCCGAACCCCATTCCGCTGGTGTGCGTTTCGAAAGCACTCGAAACTCGGAAATACCCTGCTGCCACCATTTCTCCGTCAGGAGTTTTTCCATGTAGTGACGCTGTCCTTCGGGCCCCATCTTCTGCGCTTTCTCATGATCCATCGGTCCGAGCAAACGTGCTGCCGACCATTCATCAGAAACCTCTCGTTGATCTAGCGAAGCCGGACGAATCAGCAGGCGGCATCTCTCGGATCCACCTGGCAGCAGAAATCTCAAGTACGGCGGCCGCATCTCCCCTTTGATTGCCAAGTACGCGCACACGCCCGGGGATTGCAACAGGAGCCTTTCACAGCTTTTTCTGCTTCGTGGAGCGTCTTGCTCCAGTAGCCGCAGATAAGTTGCGATCCCGCAATCGGAAATCACCACATTCGCCGGCAGTAGCTCCCCTTGATCCGTCTCGACTCCTGTCACCCTTCCACCGCTCGAGAGAATCCGCTGCGCCTTGGTCGAATAGTGGAAATCAACTCCGGCTTCCGCAGCGGCCTTCGCCAGAAGCACCGGAATCGCGCGGATCCCCTCTTTCGGGTAAAAACAACCGACGGAATGAATCAACGCCGGAACGAATGCCAGAGGACTCGGCGCTTGGTCGGGCCGTTGCCCTGCGACATGTGTCCAGATCGAAAGCGCATCGACTACCGCTGGAGGCAGTTCGGACTCGCGGAATATTGCTTGGAGCGATTTCAATAGGAAACTCAGGTGATGCCAGCGTCCTCCACCAAGGAGCGACAGAGGTCCGGGCGCGGTTCGGTAGAGTAGCGGGCGCAGGGAAGCCTCGACCGCACGGGTTCGCTCGACGAAACGAAGGTACTTTTCTTCACTGCCGGGCCAAGCGCGTCCGAGTTCTGCGGCAGTTTTAGCGTCGCTCGCGTAAATGTTTATGGCCGGATGCTCCGCGGAGTCCACGCTATATACGTGATCGATTGCATGCAGCTCAACAGCGCTGCTAAGTGAAAGTCCAAGGGAGCTGAAGGCCCACTCTAGACCAGGACGATCCAGCAGGATGTACGGCCCGGCGTCAAAAGAGAACCCGTCGAACACGCACCCCGACGCAAGGCCACCAGGTTCCGCACGCGCCTCGATCACTCGTACGCGGAATCCGCCCTGCGATAATCGAAGAGCAGCAGTCAGCCCTCCCATTCCCGCGCCGATGATGATTGCTGCGCGTGTCACTGAATCATTGTCTTTCCCACCCCTCATTCTTCGCACTGGAGAAGTGCAAGCCAAGCAGCCTGCGCAACCCTCTCCGCAGAACCGTACGCGGAAAGGTCGCTTGTTCCAGCGGCGGAAAGGCAGTCTCATCCATCTCCGGAACAAACAGAGACCCTCGCCCGCTTCCGAAAACATAAACCGGATATGCAACAGCGCTCAGCAGCGTCGAGAATTCCGTATCGTAAGGCCCGCGCCATTCGCTCAGAGGTTCATCCGTCCCGACTACCTCAGTGCGCTCGCTTGGATCACCAAACCAGTGGCATGCCGCGCGCAAAATATTTGTTCGACGCGCGTCACTTACGCCCATATGCCGCGCTGCAACTAGATCGAGCGCTAATGCATCTTCGCTCGCGTACAATCTCTTCGGCGATTTCGGATGCGGGCATCCCATAATCCCTATCAGGCCATCGGCCGCTTGTTCGTACGCATCCAATAGCGCAAAGTCCGGAGGAAACTCATCGAGCAGCATCATCAGTGCCGTCTCGCGGTGCGCCTGCCGCTCCACAAACAAGAATTCGTCGCAACGTCCGCCCATCCATTCAAGATTGCCAAGGGTCAAGTAGGCCACTTCGATCGGATGGCTTCGCATCTTTCCAAACGAAATTCTGAAATCGGCCTCTTTCCAGGTCTGCGAAATGGTGGTCTGCGCCATGCCGCGCATGTAGGTATGCGACACCTGATCGTCCGAGGCACTAATGATGGGCATCCCGCACGCTTCCATTCCGAAATACGCCGCCACGTCCGGCACGCCGCGCGACCGAAAAAATCGATCGTAGATGTTTGCCGATTCCACCAGAACGGCTTTGCCGTATCCATGCTCCCGCAGAAACTTCCCCAGTTCATGCAGCAGTTCGCGGTCCGTAATAATCGACCGATCTTTCAAGTGGTACCCGAGCATAAACGACGGCTTGATTATGATTCGCAGCTCTTCCGCGTTCTTTTTCAACTCAGCCGTTCGACGTTCGAGTCTTTCCGCGAGGCCGCTTTGCTCAAGCAGCTGTCGAAACACGCTACATTTTTCTTCGGCGTGCTCTCCGTGAAACACAAACACGCGGGCGCCATTGCCGATCTTGTTTTGCGACACAGTTTTCTGACGCCGTGCCCGCGGGAGGAAGTATTCGCCTACCTCTGTGATCTTCTCCGCGAGCGTTCCTTCATTCTCGTGTGCAACTTGCTGGTTCTGTTCGTCTAGAGTTTCGGCGATAATCTCGAAAATACGCGCGTGCCGGTCCTCATCCTCGCGCACGCGCACAAAGTCCTCGGCCAGTTCTCGTCCGAGCTCCGGTGTTTTCTCCGCCAGCGCAATCATGCGTTGATAACAAAGGCCGGCCGTCTTCTCCGCATCCACGTTGAATAGGCAAAAATCGCGGAAAGGACCATAGTTCAAGTGTTGCCGTACTCCATCGGGAACTTTGCCCGTCAGCGCCCCGAGCCATGTCACGCCTGTTGCGATGGCACAAGAAACCGGGGCGCTTGACCATAGCACATGCTGCCGCACCGACCCGGCCCATCCTCCAACCAGCCCGCCCAATTGCTGACCAAAGGTCTTCCATCTCAATAGTCGATTGCCAACCTTGAGGAGCGCGCCACGAATGTAAATGGTGTGCATCTCCTCATCGCGCCAGGCCCAAATCAAAGCGTGCCGTATGAGTTCACGAACAGGTTCGCTTAGCGGCATGCTCTCAAGACGCCGGTTCATCAAATCTTCGCGGTAGCCCACCGTAACTAGTTCTTCGCGTTCCAAAGCCATTAAACACAAGGCAATCAGCTCGTCGCGTGGGCGATCGGCGTATTTCCTTTGTAAGCTCTCCAGCTCCTGCGCAAACTGGTCGTAAACGAGACCCATGCAACCCCCCAAGGTTGTCCTATATAGGCACGAGTTCATCACGCTCGCAAGCTCCTGTTCGAGCGGGTGTTCGCGATGAATCCTTCATTGCTTTCAGATAATTTTTTTAATGAATCCGGAGCCGCGACGGGAATCGAACGCACGTCCGAAACGTGGGAAGATTTGAAGAAGGTGGTCTTACCGAAATGGTGGATAGAAGTAACCGACTAGCTCACTTCGGAAGCTACAGTAAGGCACCCGTGGCCGTCATATGACTACACCCAGTCCCTAACGGCATCAAACCCAGCCTTATCTAGTTGAATCTGTGCGCTTGTATGTGTAGAATTCTACACATAGGAGAACACAGTGCCTACCAATCTCGCAATCGACGACCGTCTGTTGGAAGAGGCCCAGAAGGTGGGCCGACACCGGACGAAGCGGGAAACCGTCACAGTTGCGCTACAGGAGTACATCGAACATCGCAAGCAACAAGAAATCCTTTCTCTGTTTGGGAGAATTGATTACGAGCCTGGCTACGACTACAAGCGCGAGCGCAAGGCTAAGCGTATATGAATGTCTTGATAGACACATCGGTTTGGTCCCTTGCACTTCGTCGAAAGAACGAGAGTCTCAGCACAAACGAAAGATTCCTAGTGGCCGAGTTGTCTGAACTCATTCGAGAAGGCCGAGCGCGAATGATCGGATTAGTTCGGCAAGAGCTCCTCTCGGGCATAAAGGCAACGGAACAGTATGAAAAATTGAGGCTCCATCTTCGCTCCTTTCCAGACGAGGTTGTCGACACCTCTGACTACGAAGAAGCGGCGAAGGCCGGCAATCGTTGCAGAGCAAAGGGAGTCGTAGTATCGATTGTGGACATTTTTTTATGTGCGGTCGCGAACAAACGGCTGTGGACGATCTTCACCACTGATCCTGATTTTTCAAACTACGCAAAAGTGCTTCCCCTTCGTATTCACGCGCCCCGAAGATAGTTAGTTTTCTGCTGAACTCGTTTTAGAAACGGGACTTCTCGGGTGCTGCGAACCGGCACGAAAAAATCGGGGCACTTCGTTGCAACTTAGGATCCTGTAAAACTAACGAAACAAAAGACCATTGGTTTGTGCAAACTAGGGCACAGTGAACTAGCAAACCGCCTGCCTTTAATGCAAATTACTCGAGACGTCACGTCGGGTGGAGTCCAAACTGGGGCCAACTTGCCCGTTTTCGGGAGCCAATTTCACGGTTAAACGGTGCAGAATCAACGGTAAGTGTGAAAGTTAACGCCGAATGCTCTGCCGTTGAGCTACCGGGGAACCGGCAAGTAGACTTTTAATTTACAACAGCTTGCGAACTAGCGCCGCCCTCCTTACTTTGAATTTGAGTCCGGTTTGCGCGGCGAGAAGAAAACACAGGAGCGCATCACCCACAGCTCAAAACTGGGAAGCAGAGCCGAGATGAGATGCGAAATCGAAGCCTCAGGGTAGCTTAAGTTTTGCGACGTTGTCCTCTGCCTCGTAGAGCGCAGTTGTGACCGTCACGGGAAAGCGTACGCTGCCAAGAGTCACTTGTTTGCGCAGAATCTTTGTATCCGGCGCGGCGTTGATTGGAACGACCGTGCCGCTTCCTTCCTGAACACGGCCGAAGAGGACACGAAACGGAAATGGCTTACGATCGCTGGTACGGAGGAACACGCCGGTGAACTCCACGTAAGCCGAATCGGCGGCGATGTCCGCGGCTGTGAAATGGATCGCGGTTCCTGCTCCGTCCGGCTGCTTGAAACGCGAAACGGAAACCTCAACCTCCGACTTCATCTCGGTAATCATCCCGTCACCCAAACCAGTAAAGTGGGCTTTGACAGCAGTCGTTGGAAAGGATTCAAACTTGTACATCATTCCAGTTTGGCCGAGCAGCTGTAATTTTCCGTTTTGAATGGGCAGCATGGTGGCATCGAATGTGAAACCTTGCCCGGACGTGGTGCTCATGATCTGCCGCCCGTTGGCGCTGGAAGAGATCGAGCAATCCAGCCAAGAGCTGCCGCTGAAGACCAGCGGGGGGTATTGGCGTTCGCTTTTCCAGGGGTCGTTGTTTTCGTGTGCCGATGGATTCGGAAAATTAGAACGAGCAACCGAAACCAACGACACGACGAGAGCCACTGCCGCCAGATAGATGGCCAAATTTTGCGGGTTTCGCAAGCCTGTGATATTCATTCGAAGCCTCCTCAGAGTAAAGCCCAGCAGCTTGGCAGAAACCTTTGTTCGCTAATAGTCTCAGAAGTCACTTGTCATTGCCGCTGTTGAGCTTGCAGAAAAGGTGGCGGAGCTGAGACTCAATATAAACAGCAGAAGACGGAAGCAGAATTTCATTTTGATTCGGCCTGAGCAGATTGTAGCGCCAGAAACTGAAAACGACCGAGATCGTGGTTTCGACCTCAATAGGTTCACCGTTGGGCCGCGCTGGCTTGAAGCGCCATTGCCGCACTGCATCCATGGCAGGTCTCACCAGTAGTGGCGGGCCTCCGACTAACTCTAGGTCCTGCACCGAGCCGTCCGTTCCAATCACAGCGCGCAAAACGACCGTCCCGGAAATATGCGCCGCTTTCGCATCAGCCGGATAAATTAGCCGCCGGCAATGGCCCCTATGATGAAAAATGGCTCTTTGCCCGAGGCGGCTGCGTCCGGAAGCGGCGCGTCCGGCGAAGCAAATGACAGATCCTCTTCGCACGCAAAGAACCGCAAAAAGGGCCGGCGCTCGAGTGTTACTTGGTCGCGAATGGTGCCACGCAGCATCGGATAGAGAGATTCGAGCGCATCCAGAACAGCACGCTGCGTGGCATGGCCATGAATTTCCAACTGCACATCGCCGTTAACTTGTGCGAGCGTCCGCAGATGTGCCGGCAGAACTACCAGAATCATGGCAATGTCTGGACTTCCACGGAAAGCACAGCCGGAAGATCTCTAACGATGGGGGCCCAATTTTCTCCGGCGTCAGGCGATGCGTATACTTGACCGCCGGTGGTCCCAAAATACACGCCGCAAGAATCGAGCGCATCCATAGCCATCGCGTCGCGTAATACATTCACGTAACAATCGCGCTGGGGCAGACCTTTCGTCAACGCTTCCCATTCGTTTCCACCCGTGCGGCTCCTGTACACGCGCAGTTTTCCATCCGGCGGAAAATGTTCCGAATCGCTCTTGATCGGTACTACGTAAATCGTCTCCGGTTCGTGTGCGTGGACGTCGATCGCGAAGCCAAAATCCGTGGGCAAGTTGCCGCTCACTTCTTGCCATGAGTCGCCCGCATTGTCGCTGCGCATCACGTCCCAATGCTTTTGCATGTACAAAACTTCGGGACGCGCTCCGTGCATCGCAATGTGATGAACGCAGTGCCCCACCTCTGCATCCGGGTCGGGGATATGCTGAGAATGCAATCCATGATTGATCGGCTTCCAGGTTTTTGCGCCATCGTCCGTGCGAAACGCACCTGCCGCCGAGATGGCTATGTACATCCGACCTGGATGCTGGGGGTCCAAAATAATCGTATGCAAACACAATCCGCCGGCCCCCGGTTGCCAGGATGAGCCAGTACCATGCTCGCGCAGTCCGGGAAGTTCGTGCCAAGTTTTCGCGCCATCGGTTGAGCGGAACAACGCCGCATCCTCCACACCGGCGTACACCGTGTCCGGATCAGTCAGCGACGGCTCCATATGCCACACGCGCTTGAACTCCCAGGGATGGGGCGTGCCGTCATACCACTTGTGCGTGCCGGGAACTCCGTCGTAGGCGAACTTGTTTCCCACCGGCTCCCACGATTTCCCTCCGTCATCGGAGCGCTGGATCAGCTGGCCAAACCAGCCGGTGGACTGTGACGCATACAACCGGTTCGGGTCCGCAGGCGATCCCTTCATGTGGTAAATCTCCCAGCCCGCGAAGTGTGGACCGCTCACTTCCCAGCGCTCGCGCTTGCCGTCAGCGCTCAGGACGAACCCGCCTTTGCGCGTGCCTACCAGAACTCGCACACCGCTCATTGTTTCTCCCTTCTGAACTCGCCGGCCTATTCCTCTTTAGATGGACGCGAATCGAATTCGATAGCGGCTTGACTTTAGACCTTACGAACTGCGCTGGCTACTGAAGTTTTTGGGTGGCGGCATCGTGACAGATTAAATTTTCAAAAATTGCGAGCACGTGCTGGCGGTAGCGCACGATAGTTTCCAGTATCGGACGCAGTTGCGGCTCGCGGACGGTTTCCTTGTCCCACTTCGCAAGCACTGCGGCGGGAACTTGGATGTCTTTGCGCAGCTCTTCGGCGGAATGTCCGCGCAAGAACAGGCCGTAGAAAAATGCGGCCTCGCGCTGCGGGAACTGAAAATCCTGCAGCCTTTCTTCCAGCGGGTTTGCTAACGTTGCCATCGTAGAAAATCGCAGTTTACAGATTTCCGCGGAGACGTCAAGAGTACACGGCGCGTAAGAGAAAATAAGTTTTGCGTCATGTGCTTGGCCGGCGAGGAGTTTGGTAATAAACTCGCTTGCAAGGTATAGCCTGCATAGGACTCCGTCTGCCCGGCCTCCCGGAAGGCCTCTTTTTCCATAGTGTTTGGGCCTTGATACGGCTCTATGACTCGCCCGTTGCGGCATAAACTTCGATGTCGAGTCTCGTCTTTTAGTTTCACGAGAGCGTAAAGGCGGGGTTAAAATCCCACTCGGCTTCGTCCCGCCAGTACCGGGTTCGCAAGCGATGGCTTGGCCCCGCTGGAAAAATTCTGCGGATTTTAGGATGGCGGCTTGGTAACGCGGGGCACTAGCAGCAATTTGACTTAGAAGATGATCACTCTGCTTTCCATTATCGCGCTGGGATTTTTTCTGGGGATGCGGCACGCCACCGATCCGGACCACGTGATCGCCGTCACCACGATTGTGAGCCGGCAGCGCAGCATACGCCATGCTGCTTTGATCGGAGTGCTCTGGGGCCTGGGACATACGATCACAATTTTTCTGGTGGGCTCGGCGATTATTCTTTTCGGGGTAGTGATTCCGCCGCGGCTCGGGCTCACCATGGAACTGTCGGTGGGGTTGATGTTGATCCTGCTGGGAATTTTGAACCTTACTGGATTCACGCGCTGGGTGATGGAGACGTTCACGCCGGGCGCCGATCCCGAGCATTCGCATATTCACTCGCATGCGCATCTGCACGTTCATGGCGATTTCATTCATTGCCATCCGCATGGGCACGATCCCGAACAACACGGCCACGCACCCGAAGCCACGCCCGTCGGATGGATGGACCGCGTCTTCGGCCAACTCGGTTTGTATCAGGCAGTGCGCCCGCTAGCGGTGGGACTGGTTCACGGGCTGGCAGGCTCGGCGGCAGTTGCTCTGCTGGTGCTCACCACCATTCGCGACGCGCGTTGGGCCATCGCCTATCTTCTGGTATTCGGTGTGGGGACTATCGCCGGCATGATGCTGATCACCGCGGCGATTGCCATGCCTTTCAAATATTCGCAGCGGCGATTCGCGCGCGTGAACCGCGCTTTAGGCGTCGCGTCCGGGCTGCTGAGCCTGGCCTTCGGCATCTTCATCGTTTACAAAATGGGCTACGTGAACGGAATCTTCACCAGCCATCCCAGGTGGACTCCAGAATAAATTGGCGAAGGCAGCCGGAGTCTGCCTTTAACCAACCTTCTCTACTTGCACCGCGGTCCCGTAGACCAGCACTTCCGTCACGCCTTGCATCACCTCATTTGAATCGTATCGCACCCCGATCACCGCATTCGCCCCGCGCGCCACCGCATGTTGCATCATCAGCTCAAGCGCTTGCTCTCGCGTCGTTTCGCACATTTCCTCAAAGAGCGTGATGTTCCCGCCCACGAGCGTTTCCAGCGACGCGCCAATCGTCCCCAAAATACTGCGCGACCGCACCGTAATTCCCCGCACCAACCCCATCGACCGCGTCACGCGATATCCCGGCAGTTCAAACGCCGTCGTAATCATGTTCTCATTCACACGAACGTCCATGGTCCCCCCCTCATCGGAATTTTGTCCGACTCCGCGCGTTTGTCTCGCACAATGTTGCGCCGCAGCAGCTTACTCGCTCAACCCTCCCGGTCCAATCCCGTTCCTACGCGTCGGAGTGCTAAACGATAACTTTTGGCCCAAGAAGGCCTTGTGCGCGGAACAATCTTAGGCGTATCGTTTGTCCAATGTTGGTTCGCAAATTAATTGGGCTGATTCTCGCGGGCGCGCTCTTTTGCGCCACCGGGAGCCTTGGTTCGATTTGCGAGCTAGCTTGCAACTCCGCTACTCAGAACCATTCACACGCTGAAATGCCGGGCCATCGCCACTTTATGCATCACGATATGGGGAACTGCCAAGATTGCACTAGTCATGGAATCCGATTCTCGATAAGTGATTCGAGCTGCCGTCATATAGACCAAGCTCAGCTGCTCAACAAAGTCCCCTACTGCTTGACCCTTCCGAGCTCGGACTGGCAAGCGGCCGGTCTTTACGCCGTGAGCGAACCCCCGTCTCGCGCTAGCCAAACAAACCCAGCATCTAATAATCCGCTCGCCCCGCGACGAAGTAGCATTTCCGCGCCCCTGATAGTCTCTCGCCGCATTTAGAAACTTCCACAACTCCAACTGACGTTTTCTTTTCCCATGCGCCGAACGCTAACCGTGGGTCCGTGATTCAGCGTCTGTAATGTCGCCAACTCAGCAACACGCAACAACCAATTAATTTTTCGAAATTAAGCTTCAGTTCGAAGGGAGAAGAACATGAGCAGTAGACGCGGATTTTTGCAGAATCTTCTCGCGGGAGCCGGACTCTTCGCTTCCACCAAGGTATTTTCCGCTCAAGAAATGAATGCGTCTCCGGCCAAGCAGCAAATGCAGCCGAAAAGAAGCGGGCAAAACGAGGCGTCCAAGCGCGCCCACGGCCTCCCAGTTCCGGTCCAAACCCCAGACATCCGCGATCTCCCCTTCCGCATGGACGGAAACGTCAAAGAATTCCATCTCATCGCCGAGCCGGTGAAACAGGAAATCGTCCCCGGTCAAGTCGTCGATCTCTGGGGTTACAACGGCAGCGCTCCCGGCCCTACCATCCAGATCACCCAGGGCGACCGCGTTCGCATCATCGTTGACAACCATCTGCCCGAACCCACCGCCATGCACTGGCACGGTTTCGAAGTGCCCTACGACATGGACGGTTCGCCCGGCGCAAGCCAAGACCCCATCGCTCCAGGCGGCCGCTTCGTTTACGAGTTCACGCTGAACCAGCAAGGAACCTACTTCTATCACTCGCACATGGCCATGCAGGAAATGATGGGAATGATCGGCGCGTTCATCATGCATCCGAAGGAAGCCCACGCCCCTCGCGTCGACCAGGATTTCGCCATCGTCGTGCAGGAATACGCCGTCCTCCCTAATAGCAGCGTTCCCAACTCCATGAATATGGAGTTCAATTGGCTCACCTTCAATGGCAAGTCCGGCCCCGCCACCACTCCTCTCCTCGTGCGCCATGGCGAACGCGTCCGCATCCGCCTGATCAATCTCGGAATGGACCACCATCCGATCCATCTTCACGGTCACCAGTTTGTCGTTACCGGTACAGAAGGCGGCCGCCAGCCCGAATCCACCTGGGGACCCGGCAACACCATTCTCGTCGGCGTCGCACAATCACGGGACGTGGAGTTCGTCGCCAACAATCCCGGCGACTGGATGCTTCATTGCCATCTCCCGCACCACATGATGAACCAGATGTCCTCCAACGTCGGCCCCCTGTCGCGCCGCGCAGCACTGCCGGCCGGCGAAGGCATGGAGCAGGGCATGGGCATGCCGCGCGGCGGAAGCGCAACCGCGCCAGATAATGGCCCAAGTCTCGGCCGCGGAATGGGCGGCGGCTCCGCAGCGGAAAAAGCGACGTCAAATTCTCCGCTCAATTCTGCGACCCCGATGCAGCACCAGCACACTCCGGGGCCGCAAATGCCTGCCGTAGACGTAAGCAAAAACGCAAATTCCGTTCCGGGCTTCCCTCAAGACGCTTTCATGGAAGGTCCCAGGATGGCCATGGACGCAATGGTCGACAAGCCGGAAAACTACGGCCTCCACCCGGGCTGGAGCGGTTTTATGGGCGGCATGATGACCTTCGTCCGCGTCCTGCCGCCCGAAACATACGACCACATCATGCAGCTTCGCCAAAAACAAAACGCCGGCAAATCCACCGAGCAGATGCCCGCCATGGAGCACAACCATGAATAACTCACGATTATTTCTCGCAGTCTGCAGCTTTCTACTCTTCGCCAACACGACTGCCCCAGCCCAATCGCAAACGCCCGCGCCAGCCCAGGCGCCATCAGCAGACCCCGATCAAAAAACAATCACCCTCGAAGAGTTGCAACAGATGGCATTGCAGAACAATCCCACCTTCGCGCAAGCAGCCGCCAACATTCGCGCCGCCGAAGGCCGCAAACAACAATCCGGCTTGTATCCCAATCCCACAGTTGGCTATCAAGGCGAACAAATTCGTGGCGGCTCTTTCCGTGGAGGCGAGCAAGGCTTCTTCGTCCAGCAAAACATCGTACTGGCCGGAAAACTTGGCCTGAATCAAAATATTTTCGAGCAGGAGAAGAAGCAAGCTGAAACCGAAGCCGATGAGCAAAAGTTGCGCGTCGTAACCAACGTCAAAATGTCCTTCATTCAAGCGCTGGCCGCGCAGCAAACGCTCGAACTCCGCCAAAATCTCGGCAAACTGGCAGACGACGCGGTTGAGACCTCGCGCCAGCTAGCCAACGTCGGTCAGGCGGACGCTCCAGATGTTTTGGAAGCGGAAGTCGAAGCTCAGCAAGCCGACCTTGCCGTCATCATGGCTGAACAGAATCAGCAGCGCGCCTGGAAAGAGCTTGCCACCGTCGTCGGCAATCCCAGCCTTCATTTAAGGCGTTTAGAAGGCACCCTCGAAGACACGCCCGCAATCGACACCGACGCGCTCGTTGAAAAAATTGTCAACGAAAGCCCCGCCGTAAAAATCGCCGAGCTCGGAGTAAAGAAAGCCGAAGCCACTCTCGCGCGCGCGAAACGCGAAACCATCCCCGACTTGCAAGTGCGCGCCGGCATGGAACAGAACCGCGAATTGCTCGACGCCACCGGTCGCTCCGTCGGCCTGCAAGGCTTCGCCGACGTGGGAGTGCAGATTCCCATCTTCAATCGCAACCAGGGCGGCATCGCTACTACGAGAGCAGACGTGCAGCGCGCCCAGCGCGAAGTCGAACGCGTGAAACTTGCTCTCCGCGAACGAGCCGCAACCGTAGTCCAGAACTACACCTATTCGCAAACTGCCGCCGCGCGTTACAAAAATCAAATGATCCCGCGCGCTCAAAAGGCCTATGAGATGTACGCCAGAAAATACCGCGAGATGGCCGCCGCCTATCCTCAAGTGCTCATCGCGCAGCGCACCCTCATGCAACTCCAGATCGCCTATCTAAATTCGCTGGAAAGTTTCGCGGCAAACTCCGTGGCCCTCCAGTCCTACTTGCTCACCGACGGCCTCGAAGCCCCCTCCCAGCCCGGAGAAATCGACCGCCCCATCCGCGAAATGAACGTCCCCTTCCAACAATCTCCAATGTCGAAGGAGCGGTAGCATCGAAAATTGACGCCACGCCAAAACGAATGGCGCGCAGCGCCTTCCTTTTGCGCTGCCTCACCCGCGCAAGCCTTTGGTTTGCGAATAGAGAATTGTTGAGATCGCCCCTGGGAAGAGCCCAATTCGACAAGCACAAATCCAGAAGGCAATTTCGCCGAAGACAGCGCAAACTATTACGTTAACTGCGTTCCGGTAATGGACACTAATCATCCTTATTCATGTGAAGAAGATTCTTTCTGTCATGGCCTTGTGCCGGTGGCTCGTCACAACTTTCGATTCTGAAGAACGAGACCCACGCGATTACATCACGACGGAGTACGGTGGTCTAACGCTCCATATCAAGCCCGGCCACCGAGATGCCGCGAGCGTTATCGTAACTTTCTTGGATCACTCTGTGGTGCACGAGAACGCTATTTCGAAATCGCTGGATGGCCGGAGCGTTTTTGACGACCGAATGAAGAAATCGCCCGTGCCCGCGAAGAAACAGCGTTCACTGTTTTAACGCCCCCCTCCGAAAAATTATTCGGTCCCCACGGTGCGGGTGAATTCTTTCTGTACAGCGACCATCTCCCCTTCTTTGTATGGTTGGCGCGGCCAGAAGAAGCCTCGCAAACCGTCGCCTTTGCGTCGTGGAACGATGTGGACGTGAAGATGCGCAACGCTCTGGCTGACGACATTGTTCATTGCCACGAAGCTGCCTTCCGCTCTCATAACCTGTTGCACTTTGCGGGTGAGCATTTGCGCATTGATAAAAAATGGACCAACCAGGTCAGTGGGCAGATCCGACAATGTGTGATAGTGCGCCTTGGGGACGAACAAGACATGGCCAGGAAAGAGCGGTCGAACGTCGAGAAAAGCCATGGAAATTTCATCTTCGAAAATAATTGTGGCTTCTAGTTCGCGCGAAACGATTTTGCAGAAAAGGCAGAATTCCTCTTGGCCTTCGTTTGTTCCCGGTAGTTCGCCGGATGGGCGCGATTTTTTCATACGGACAAGATTAATTTTAACCGAAGACCTGTTTATAAGAAATTCGGAAGAATTACGGGTTAACGATCCGCCGCCAATGATGTTCCAGTCAACGACGTAACAGAAAAGCGCGGAATTAAATCTAATTCATGGCGCGAACTGGTTCGGAGACTTCGCGTGAGCCGAAACGTGTGGCCACGGAAACGCCAATCGATACGATCAGACCGAGCGCGAAAACCAGCATGCCGACAAGCGGTATCAATTCCAGTAGAGACAACGCCAAGATACCGCCGATGCAGGCCCAGATGTCTTTCGTTTGCGGAAATGCGAGACGTGCAACCCAATCGCCGAGTCCGGTGGCTCCGGTTGCGGCAACGGCCGCCAATAGCACCAATAAAAGAATGTCCGCGAAGATTTCAGCGCTGCCGAGATAACGCGTCAGCCAATCCAGACCATAAAACAAGGCGAGGCAAACGAAGCCAGTGAAAAAAACGGAACCAGGTTGGCGATCGATGGCGAGTGAAGCAGTTTCGGCGCGTTTGTCGCGGACGACTAGATAACCCAGAGCCACGAAAAATACGTTGACCATGGCAAGTGTGAGGCTGCCCAGGAACGTGGGGCGGTACTGGCCTGGGATGAGCAAGTAGGGCAGCGATTCTGCATCGCCTCCGATCGAGGAATTGGGTTGGAGGGTGATATATCCGCCCAGCGCGACGGCTTCGCCGGAAATTCTGCTGTTTGAATTCACTTCAATACGACCACCCACGGCGATCACGTCGCCATCTACTTTGCCGTCGATAAAAATACCGCCGCCGAGTGTGACGATATCGCCGGTGACATGACCGTGAACGTGTACGCTGCACATGAAGCACTGGACATCACCGGCGGCTTCACCACTTTCGACAATAACGTCGCGCAAAACTTTCAGGCGATTCTGGCTAGGATCGGGTTGGGCAAAAGCGGTGGCGCTAAACGTTGCTATGAAAAGAAAAAGGGCAAGTCCGCGAGTCATTGCTTTAGCGTGGCTCCTTTGCCCGCTGATTGAAGCGCGTGAACCTGCGAGGTCTGCACATTGAGATACGACGCGGCGGTTGCGTTGGCGGTTCCCATTTTTAGGTTTTGACGAAGGCCAGGCGACAAACTTAGAAATTCTCCGCGACGCCGTACATCAGACAGCGCCGCGGAGAACTTAATCCAAGGAATCAGCGAATCGCGACTCTACTTCTTGGCCTGGGTGTAATTTTCAGCGACTTGCGCCCAGTTGATCACGTTCCACCAAGCCTCGATGTATTCCGGCCGGCGATTTTGATATTTCAGGTAGTAGGCATGTTCCCAAACGTCCAAGCCAAAAAATGCCTTCCCGCCGTCCATGATCGGGTTGTCCTGATTGGCGCTAGACTCGATGGTAAGTTTGCCATCGCGGAAAAGAAGCCAAGCCCAACCTGAGCCAAATCGCTTGGTGGCTGCATCGTTAAGCTTGGCCTTGAAATCGGCGAAGCTACCGAAAGCAGACTTAATGGCGTTAGCGAGATCGCCGCTGGGTTCGCCTCCGCCCCCCTTCTTCATAATTTTCCAAAACATCGAGTGGTTCATGTGGCCGCCGCCATTGTTGCGAACAGCGGTGCGGATGTTTTCCGGTACTTTGTTAATCTGCGCCAACAATTCTTCAACAGAAAGCTTCTGAAGATCCGTTTGCCCTTCGAGAGCTTTGTTAAGGTTGGCGACGTAAGCGCCGTGGTGCTTGTCGTGGTGAATCTCCATCGTTTTCGCATCAATATAAGGTTCCAGTGCGTCGAAGGCGTAAGGCAGTGGTGGCAATGTAAAAGTCATCTGGGGAGCAGCTCCTTGTCCAGAAGTTTGGGTCATTATGTACCTCCCGATTTTCAGTTCCTGCCCCATAATTATACGCGCCTGGGCAGGCAACGGCGGAACAGACTGTCGAAATTTAGATGTTTTGAAGGAGCCGAAGATGCCATCCGTAGAGCATGTGGAAAAACATTTCACCGCCACGGCGGCTGTGCGGGACATCGTTATTGGAATGGCGGACGGCCTTACGGTGCCGTTCGCTCTGGCGGCTGGATTGACAGGAGCGATTGCGTCCACGGGCATCGTGGTGACCGCGGGGTTCGCGGAAATTGCGGCGGGATCGATCGCGATGGGACTTGGTGGATACCTCGCGGCGCAGACGGATACAGAGCATTACGCGTCGGAACTCGATCGCGAGTATCGCGAGACTGTGGAGCTACCGGAAATTGAAACCGAAGAAGTAGCTAAAGTATTTCGCGATTATGGGCTAACCCAAGAACAAATGAACCCGATCGTCTCAGCGATTACCGCGGACCAGAAGAAATGGGTGGATTTCATGATGCGCTTTGAACTTGGGTTAGAAGTGCCCGACCCCGCGCGCGCGGGGCGCAGTGCGGCGACAATTGCGGCGTCGTATATCGTGGGCGGTCTGGTCCCGCTGGCGCCGTATATATTAATGAAGAATATTTTGGAGGCGCTATGGGTTTCGGTGGGAGTTACACTGCTGGCGCTTTTCGTTTTCGGCGCGATAAAAGGGCATTACACCGGGGTAAAACCAATGCGGGGCGGCTTCCAGACGGTGCTGGTGGGAGGACTGGCCGCAGCAGCGGCGTTCAGCATCGCGCGACTTATCAGCAAATAGGTTAAATCTGCATTTGTCCGCAGCGGGCGCAGCATGCCCAGATCAGCGGGCGAGCTGCGCTGCTCCCACCCTGCAAGTTTTCCGGCAAACACTGAATTGACCTTTTTGGTTCTACTCCCTGGCGCTGCCCAGATTTCCGAATGGCCACAAACCGAAGAGTTTCAGGATTACATCTTGGTGTTTGTCTACGAGCATCTGCGCGGTTTTCTCTTGCGACCAAGGACTGGCGAGGCGATCAGAGCGTTCGGCGATCCAAAAAGCTGTTAGCGCCATTACGGTGGCGTCGCGGTCGAGAATGTCAGCTTGCACTTTATCGAAAGTGTCCACCGCAGAATGGTGCGTGTATTTATATTCCGGCGAGTCCTGGTCGAGATTGATGCCGGGCAATCCGGCAACGATGAATGGGCCGGTATCGGTGCCGAACTCCACTTCGTCATCTACCTTTAGCTTGCCAAAAGCTCCCAGCGAGTTGGCAAATTTCTGAACGGCGGGGATGAGGTCCGCGCGTCCGCCGAGCTGAAAGCCGCTGACGGGTCCTTGGCCGTTATCCAGGATTATAGCTGCAATGTGATTGGGCATTTCTTCGTGATGAGTTTTGACGTAAGCGAGGGAACCCAGCAAGCCTTCTTCTTCTCCGGTAAAGAGCACGAAACGGATCGTGCGGCGGGGCTTTTGTCCGGATTTTATGATGGCTTCGGCGGCTCCTAATGTTGCGGTCGCGCCGAAACCGTTGTCCGTGGCGCCGGACGCCAAATCCCAGGAGTCAAGATGGCCTCCGACTACAATGATTTGATCCGGGTGTTCCGTGCCGCGGATATCGCCGACCACGTTCGCAGATCCGACAGGCCCAGTCGTGACACGATTCTGCACATCTATCTTTAAGCGCACAGTGATGCCACGATCCAGATAACGCTCGACTTGCTCCTGATCTTCGGCAGCCATGCTGACGACCGGGATTTCGTAATACGTATCGAAACCCAGCACGCCCGTGTGAGTGAGATGCATGCCTTGAGCGACACTGCCTCCTTGGCCGCCGATGACAGCTACTGCTCCGGCTTGATGCGCGGCCTTCAGGAAATTTCCAAACTTGCCAAAACTAGCCATACGATCAGTGGGCGCTTCACCGTTGTGAACGACGAGCAGAATTTTTCCGCTCCATCGTGCGGGATTTTTCATTTCGTCATCGAGCTGGTAGGCATTCACGGGAACGACTTCGGCTTCCGCGCCGCTCGTGGGCGTTGAGCCAACCCACCCAAGGGAATCGATCATTAGAGGACGGTGAATCGGAGCGATGAGCTCAGCGTGGGCGGAAATGCGCGTCCAACCATGCGAGAGTTGCCACGTTTCGGCATGAACGTTTTCGAGGCCGGCACCCTTCATTTTCTCTAGTCCCCACGCAATCGCTTTGGCGGCTTCGGGGGAGCCGGTGATGCGAGCGCCAATGTCGTCGCTAAGCTCGCGAAGATTTTCGTATGTGTTGGTTTCCATCATTCCGGCGCCAGCGACCGCGCCCAGGCATTTAAGAGTAGCAGGGTCTAAAGTAACGGCATCGGCGTCGGATCGGCCAGGTGCGGAGGCCGCCGGCCAAACTAGAGCGAAGAGAAAAGCTGCAGCACAAGCGCATAAAAGTATTTTTCGCGTCATCCTTAAATAAAGCCCCTTTTCAAACACTAGATCGGACCCGACCGTGGAGAATGGCAAGCGAAACCGGATTCCAGATAAATTGTTAGACGCCTAGCAACTCTATTAGTTGCTATCATGTGGGCCACTAAAATGGGCCAAAGTACAGGGAGCATATTGCACAAAATATGGGAAGTACCCTATAGAAATCTGACGAGTGACCTCAAGTATAATTCCTGCATCTATATAGCTTGGGGGTATCGCGCTGGATTTTCCCCCCGTCGCGCGAAAGACCAATATCTGCGAGATACGTCCAATATAATAACTCGCGGATCGCGGTTCACGCGCCAGACGAGATAAGAAGACACAGGAGAGAGACAGTTATGGAAAGCAGAGTATTAAAAATTCGCCGCTGGGTAGCTACGGTTGTGGTGCTGGTGGCGCTTGCGGGAGGCGCCCTACTCTCGCAAGGAGTTAGGAACTGGACGGACCACACGGTTTTCGGCGCGCCGAGAAGTCCGATTGCGGTAACGCAGAATGCATTGCCCGTGAGTTTGGGCAATTTCGCAAACGGATTTTCGGCAGTTTTGAAACCGGCGCTTCCGGCAGTAGTCAACATTAGTTCTTCAAAAGTAGTGAAACCAGGACGCAATCAGATGTCCCCGATGTTTAACGATCCTTTTTTCCGTCAATTTTTTGGCGATCAATTCGGCCAAGGTGAAGTCCGCCCCCAGCGTGAACAGAGCTTGGGATCGGGCGTTATCGTAAGTTCTGATGGAACGATCCTGACCAACAACCACGTAGTTGATGGGGCCACCGACATCAAGGTGTTCCTCAGCGACAAGCGAGAGTTTCAAGCCAAGCTGATCGGAACAGATGCGAACACCGATATTGCCGTACTGAAGATCGATGCTTCGAATTTGCCGACCCTTCCGCTTGGTGATTCCAATCAGCTGCAGGTTGGCGACCTCATATTCGCGATCGGTGATCCGTTTGGAGTGGGCGAAACGGCCACGATGGGAATTGTGAGCGCGACCGGACGCGGCGGCTTTGGGATTGAACGCTACGAAAACTTTATTCAGACGGATGCGGCCATCAATCCGGGCAACTCCGGAGGAGCGATGATCGACATTCACGGAAACCTGGTGGGCATCAACACCGCGATCCTTTCTCACGGTGGCGGTATGAGCGGTGAAGGCGGCAACGAAGGCGTGGGTTTTGCCATTCCGGTAAGCATGGCCAAGCCGGTGATGGATCAGATTCTCACCCACGGCAAAGTGGTGCGCGGCTATCTCGGCGTGCACATTCAGGATTTGACGCCTGAACTCGCGCGAGCTTTCGGTTTGAAAGACGGCAGCGGCGTGCTTATCGGAGATGTTTCGTCGGATGGTCCGGCATCTCGAGCAGGTCTGAAGAAAGGCGACGTAATCCTTAAGGTTAACGGCGAGCCTGTCGGTGCAATGAATCAATTGCACGTTCAGATCGCGCAGTTCGCTCCAGGAACACAGATTAAGCTGCAGGTCTGGCGCAACGGCACAACACAAGATGTTTCGGTGAAGCTCGACGAATTCAAGGATCAAGACGAAAAGGTGGCTTCGGCGGAAGTCTCAGGCGCGGCTCTTGAGGGAGTGCAGGTGCAAGATCTGAGCTCGGACATCATGCAACAACTGAATCTGCCCGCGGGAACTCACGGTGTGGTAGTGACCTCCGTCGATCCGTCCAGTGCGGCGGCCACGGCACCGTTGAATCGCGGCGACGTAATTCAGGAGATTAACCACAAACCAATCAACAACACGTCTGATTATCAGAAGGCACTTTCAGGCGTAGGCAAGCAGTCAGTTCTGTTGCTTGTAAATCGCGGCGGCGTTACAACTTACGTTGTCGTTGAACCGCGCTAGTTGACTAACGAGTAGTCTAAGGATAGAAGGAAGACAGAGCGCACGCCGGTTTCACGCCGGCGTGCCTTCGTCTTCGAAACTGTATTCAGAAATTCTGCAACTAACTCCCCCAGCCGGGTTAGATTAAAATAGGTGGGGCGAACTGTGGGACAGCTGCCAGCAATTCCGAACCGACCCCCGGCTTACTATGTCGTAACAGCTACCCCGCGGGTTATCGCTTTCAGCACGACTGGAGATAGAATAGTACTTCAGTCCTATTCACGGCAACCCTCTCGGCCTAGTACTAAGTATAGTCAGCCGCAATTCTGTCTCGACGAATCGTAAATCAGTAATAAGGATATTTGGTGAAAGCTATGGCGCGGAATACAAGTCGAGCGGTCTTTAACGGATCTTTGCTCCCCGAGGCACAGCCTCGTTGGGATTTGTTCAGTGCAGGATTCGGATTGCAATGTCTGGCGGTCGCGGCGTTGGTGATCATTCCCATGTTGATGCCGCAAAGAATGGACCTCTTTCATCGCTACTCGGTGATGCCGGTGGAGGCGCCGCCGGTGGTGGCATGGAAACCTCAACCAGTTCAGCCGGCGAAGCCTGTTCCGGTGAAGCATGAGACGGTGAAACCGCCGCCGGAGCCTCCGAAGGTGGCAGAAGTGGCGCCGCCCAAACCAAAGATTTATTCTCCAGTCGCGACCGCGCCAGTAGCAAAGCCGGCGACCGCGCGCAAGAACACGCCGACACCAGATGTGCCGGTAGTGGCCAAGGTATTCCCGGATCAGAACCCGCCTGCCTCAATGGGAAGTTCTGCGATTCCGACATTAAGGAAGCCGCGAGAGGCTGTCCAAACGGGCGGCTTCGGTGATCCCGATGGCGTGGCCGCCAATGGCAAGACCAATCATGCGGCAAACATTGCGGTGGCCGGTAGTTTCGACCTGCCTCCTGGCCCCGGTGTAGGGAATGGGACCGGTGGAGCTAAGGGTGCGAAGGGAGTAGTTGCGAGCACCGGATTTGGCAACGGTGTTGCAGTTGGCAGTCCGGGTGGGTCAAGCCACGGAAGCGTGCAACAGGGTGTATTTGCCGATGAGCACGCGGTGGCGGCGGGGCCCAAGGCGAAGCAGACCACGGTTGCGTCCAGGACCACACCTGTTGAAATTCTGTTCAAGCCAAAACCGGCTTATACCGACGAGGCTCGCACGAAAAAGATCGAAGGTGAAGTTTCGTTGAAGGTTACTTTCAGTGCTGCGGGGGATGTGCAAGTTCAGAGCGTGGTGAAGGGATTGGGCTATGGCCTGGATGAATCAGCGCAGGCCGCCGCGCGGCAAATCCGTTTTCGTCCGGCTCAGCAAGATGGCCAACCAGTGGATTCAACCGCCATAGTTCACATCGTGTTCGAACTGGCATATTGATAGGGGGAAAGGCAATGAGTACGTTGAAGAATATTTTTCTGACGGTGCTGTTGGCCGGAAGCCTTGCAGGCATCGCTTCGGCACAAAATACTCAGACCGCTGATCAGACGCAGCCGCAGGCCGGTGTTACCGCCGCACCGGTAACCACTGTAGATCAAGCCATCGACCGGGTGATTGCGCGTGAACACGAAGAAGTGGCCACCATACGGCGCTTCAATCCAGTTATCGAAACCTACATTCAGGATATGAAGCCCGACAAAGACATGGGCACCATTCCTGTGCGCGACCACTATTTCCTAGGGCAGGGCGACCTTTCCAAGGGCGTCGTGGACCATTCGATGCTCAATGGAAAGAAAGGCAAGCTGGAAGCGATCAATCCCATTTCTCATTTGAGCGGGATGTTTAGTTCGTCTTACATTCCCGATGGCTTCTTGCAGATGATTTACATCGATACGAACGGATTCGACCGCCAGCACTATCAGTTCGATTACGTTCGGCGCGAGTTTCTTGGCGAAGTTCGCTGCGTAGTGTTTGATATCACACCGCTGCCGAAATCCGGGAAGGGACGTTTCAAGGGCCGCGTTTGGGCCGAAGATCAGAATTACGCGATCGTTCGTTTTAATGGCGTGTACACCCCGGTGGCAGGAATCAACGGATTCAATCTGCACTTTGATAGCTGGCGTTTGAATGTGCAGCCCGGTTTGTGGCTGCCCGCGTATATTTTCAGCCAGGAATCGGACCTGAAGGATTTTCTGGGCAATCATGTGCGCTTCAAATCGCAAACGCGGCTATGGGGCTACAACTTGAAGAACATCGGGCGCCAGGAAGAATTCAGCGAGCTGACCATCGAGTCTCCCGACGCGATTCAGGACCAAGCCGCGCCGCAGGATCGTTCGCCTATCGAAGCGCAGCGTGAATGGCAGCACCAAGCTGAAATCAACGTGGTCGACCGCCTGCAGCGCACGGGACTATTAGCGCCTCCGGGAGAAGTGGACAAAGTATTGGAGACAGTGGTGAACAACCTGGAGGTCACGAATAATTTGGACGTTGAGCCTGACGTGCACTGCCGCGTGATGCTTACCGGCACGCTGGAGATGTTCTCCATCGGGCATACCATCGTTCTAAGCCGCGGATTGATTGACGTGCTGCCTGACGAGGCCAGCCTGGCCACCATGTTGGCGCAGGAATTGGCCGACATCATCCTGACCAAGCCGTCGACGGACCAATGGGGTTTCAACGACACAACTACCGTTACGGCCACCGAAGCTCTGAGCCATTTCAGTTTCAAAGATACGCCGGAGCAGATACATCAGGACAGTGTGAAAGCTGTGGAGCTGCTGAAGAATTCGCCTTACAAAGACAAGCTGGCGAGCGCAGGGCTTTTCCTGAAACAGCTCGACGCGGATTCGAAGACTCTTCCTGTTTTGATTAATCCGCACTTGGGAAATCGCATCTATCTGGCAGACCAGCTGGTGAGTTCTGCGCCGAACCTGCAGCCCGCGAAGCTGGATCAAATCGCAGCCCTTCCCATCGGTGCGCGATTGAAGCTGGACCCGTGGAGCGATCACGTTTACCTGTTAAAAGCCAAACCCTTGCCGCTGCTTTCGGCCCGCGAGAAAATGCCGTTTGAGATCACGCCCTTCATGCCTTACCTGACGCGATATCAAAAACCTGGGAGCGGCCAGTCGGCAGATCCGCAGAAGGCTGATTTAGCAAAGAAGGATTTGCAACAGCAATCACAGCAACAGCAATAAATAATCGGTTTTTCAACGTAGTCGGCGGCTGGAAATCATCCAGCCGCCGATTTTTTTTGGCTCGGCACTCTCTGCTGCTGGATAGCTCGCGACTGGAATGTGGGAAAAAGGAAAGGCGAGTCTAACTAATTATTCAGCGGCAGGCGTAGACGGGCTTCGCAACCGCGATGCGATTCTCGATTTTCCAGAGTAAGCGAGCCGCCGTGAGCTTCCGCAATTTGCCGGCTCAGAACCAAGCCGATTCCGGAGCCGCCCTGCTTGGTGGTGAAGAACGGCACGAAGAGATTGGCAGCGTTGGGAATGCCCGGGCCTTCATCTTGAACCCATACGCGGACGGAGCCGTTTTCGCGTTCCCAGCCCACGTGGACACCACCGCCGGTCTCCAAAGCAGCATCGACAGCATTGCGCAAAAGGTTGATGAGCAACTGTTCGAGTTGGTCCGGATCGGCTTGAATTTTGGTTTCCGGACCAGCGTCGATTTTCACCGGAAGCCGCGGCTCCAGTCCCACCACGCGCCGAATCCAAACTCCGACATCCACCGGTTGAAAAACGGGAGGCGGGAGCTTGGCCAGGCGCGCGTAAGCGCTCATGAAACGTGCAAGGCCATCGGTGCGCGCCGCAATAATGTTCAGGCCGCTGCGCATGTCCTCCTGCCAGTCGGGTGCGCGATCTTTGCGATGAAGCATGCTGCCAAGATTTTCGGCGACCGATTTGATGGGCGCGAGTGAATTATTCAGCTCATGGCCGAGCACGCGAATCAAGCGTTGCCAGGCTTGGCGCTCTTCTTCGCGCAAGGCACGGCTTAAATCCGTGATCACCAGCAGTTGATGCGCGAGCCCGGCTTCGCGAAAACTTCCGCGATGAATTTCCCAGCGACCGGATTTTCCCGGGAAGGCAATCTGCTCGATTTTTGGCGTTTCTCCCTCCAGACATTCCGCCAGACCTAGATCGTCGGCAGTCAGCCCCAGAAGGCGCTCTTCGGGTTGACTCAGGATTCGCTCACCCGCACGGTTTACCAGCCGCAAACGGCCGGCGCCATCAAATGCAAAAACGGCGACATCGATTTCTTCCATCACTTTGCGAAGAAGCGCGGTAGCTTCCAGAGCGCCCAGGCGCTGCTGCCGCAGCGTTTCTCCCAGAGCGTTTACTTCGCGAAGGACTTCACCCAACGCGTCTTCGCTGTTAGCGCCGCGCGCTCGGATGGAGAAATCGCCTTCGCGAAGGGCGGCCAAGAGGTTCGAGAGTGTGCGCAGCGGGAAAACGACGCGGCTTTGCGCGGAGAAGGCAAAACTGAGCCAGGCGATCACCAATACTACGGTGAGCGTCCACTGAAGTTTGGAAGAGTAAGCTCCGGTCCACAGCAAAATCAAAGCAACGATAGTGCTGCCCAGCCCTGCGGCCAGAGCTAGGAGCAAAATGCGGCGTTCATACAGGAGGGGTTTCAAAGGCTGTATTTTTGCAGGCGCCTGTACAGCGCACTACGGCTCAGGCCCAGCGCCTTACTAGCGTGGCTTACATTGCCGCCAAAGCGTGCGAGAGCTTTTTGGATCAGCACACGTTCGACATCTTCGATGCTCATTTCATCCAAGCGCAGGGATGCCTCGCGCGCGGGGCGAAGTCCCAGGTCTCCGGCTCGCACTTGCGGGCCTTCGGCGAGCAGCACGGCGCGCTCGATGGAGTGGTCCAACTCGCGAATATTGCCGGGCCAAGGATGGTCCATCAGAACCTGCAGCGCAACGGGTTCAAAGCCCTCCAACTGCTTGCGATAGCGCTGCGCAGACTGCCGTAGAAAATGGTGCGCGAGAATTGAAATGTCTTCCTTGCGCTCGTGCAACGGCGGCAAATGAATTTCAATGGTGTTCAAGCGGAAAAGCAAATCTTCACGGAAGCGGCCGGCGGCTACTTCGCTCTGCACGTCGGCATTCGTAGCGGAAATAATCCTCACGTCCACACGTCGTGTGGTGGAAGAACCCACGCGTTCGAGTTCTCCTGTCTCCAGCGCGCGCAGCAGCTTGGCTTGAAGATTCATGGGCACGTTGGCAATTTCGTCGAGGAAAAGCGTGCCGCCATCGGCGAGCTCGAAGCGACCCACGCGGTCGGATTTCGCGTCGGTAAAAGCGCCTTTCACATGGCCGAACAGCTCGCTCTCGAAAACGCCTTCAGGTAATCCACCGGCATTCACGGTGACCAGAGGGCGCCCTGAGCGCGGAGAAAGGGCATAGAGTGTGCGCGCGACGACTTCCTTGCCGGTTCCATGATCACCGGTGATCAGGACGTTCGCGTCGGATGGGCCAACGCGCGCAATCAAATCCACTACTGGGCGCATGGCAGCGGATTCCGCAATCATCACAGGACGGCCGTCTGCGCGTAGGAGCCGGTTCTCAGCTTCCAAGCGCTGGCTCTTGCGCAAGGCTTGCGAAAGGTCGATCTGCGTCCTCAAGATGGCCAGCAGGCGTGCATTCTCCCAGGGCTTTTGCATGAAGTCTTTCGCACCGCGGCGCATGGCTTCTACAGCGAGCTCGAGACTTCCCCAAGCGGTCATCACGATGATGGGAAGCGTGCTGTCTTTTGCGCGAATATTCGAAAGCAGATCGAGTCCTTCATGACCTGAAGTCGTGTCGCGCGCGTAATTTAAATCCATCAGTAGCGCGTCGAATTCGCGAGCTTCCAGCGCAGCGAGCACGGCAGCGGGCGAGGCGACGGTCTCCGTCTCGAATCCTTCACCTTTCAACAATAGACGCAAAGCTTCACGAATGTCGGGCTGGTCGTCCGCGACAAGTATTCGCGTTCTGGGTGTATGTGTGGGCATCATTTTGCGAAAAGCATCTCCCTGAATTTTGGCGCTCTCTTCACTCTTTCCGGCGTTCGGCTGAAAGTTCACTTTAGTTTTTTACTCATGACGCAGAGCCTCCAAAGGATCCACCCTGGTTGCGCGGCGTGCCGGAAAATAACATGCGGATATAGCGACGAGCGCCAATCCGACAGACACGCTTATAACCGTGATGGGATCCTTGGTTTTCACTCCAACAAGCTGGCTGGCCAAGTAATGCACTGCGGCATACGACGCGGCGATGCCAATTACGAGGCCAATTCCAGCAAGCTTCATTCCGTCGTTGACGACCATGCGCAACACATCTGCGGGTTCCGCGCCCAAGGCCATGCGGATTCCAATCTCATGAGAGCGCTGCGTTACGGCATAAGCCATTACTCCGTAGATACCGACGGCGGCAAGAACAGTGGCCACTCCGGCAAACAGAACCAGCAAAAGCATGCTCAGGCGGCGTCGCGAAACGGAGGCAGCGAGATATTCATCCATGGAGCGCACTTCGGTTACGGGCTGATTGGGGTCTACACGATTCACTACGCTCCGCACGGCGGAGGCAAGCTGCGTTGGATCCCCCTCAGAACGCACGACCAGATGCATGATGCGCGAGGCGTTCTGCGTGTAAGGCAGATAAATCTGGCCAACTTTTTGTTCGCCCCACTCCCAATCACGGACGTCGCCCACCATTCCGACGATGGTCAACCAACCTTGGCGCGGTTCCGGATCCCAGGGCATACGCGTGTCAGGAAACTTCAGACGAATTTGCTGGCCAACCGGGTCTTGATTGGGCCAGTAGCGACGCGCCAACGCCTCGTTGATCAGGGCCACGCTTTGAGTATTCGCTCCGTCGGAGGCAACCAGGTCGCGTCCTTCCTTCACGGAGATGCCCATGATTTGCAGGTATCGCCAATCGGCCACACGGTATTGACCGGTGAAATGCTCGCCGGAAGGAGGACTGGCGCGTCCAGCGATGTCGAAATCGCAAAAAGCTCCCCAGCCCGTAAGGGGAAGAAAGTTGGCTGCACTCGCTGACTTCACGCCAGGAAGCGCGCCTACGTCTTCGATTACCTGTTGATAAAAATTGTTCACTTGCGGACCTTTCGGATAGTGCGAGTCCGACAAGAAAATCTGCATGGTCAAGACATTCGCGGGATCGAAACCAAGGCTATCCGACACGATCAGAAAAAAGCTGCGAATTAACACTCCGGCGCCGACGAGCAGCATCAATGAAAGCGCAACTTCAGAAACGACCAGCGAAGACTGTATGAAGTGACTGCGACGGCCTCCCGTGGATCCGCGGCTTCCTTCCTTCAGCGATTCGAATAACTCCGAGCGCGATATTTGAATGGCAGGTGCGAGACCAAAGATAATTCCGGTCAGCAAAGAAACAAACAGGGTAAAGGCGAGAACGGAGCCATCAATACCGATCCATTCCACGTGAGGAATCTGGCCACGACCGCCGGGGGGCGGAAGCGCTCCACGCAACAGGTGAAGGCCGCCGTAGGCCACTGCGATACCGAGCACGCCGCCGATGACGGCCATAAGCGCGCTTTCGGTAAGGAGTTGGCGAAGGATGCGCTTGCGTCCCGCGCCCAAGGTGACGCGGACAGCGATTTCGCGCTCTCGCGTGGCGGCGCGGGCAAGCATCAAATTCGCGACATTGGCGCAGGCAATGAGCAGCACAAATCCAACTGCAACCAGCAAGATGACAATGGAAGGCCGAAGACTTTTGGTGAGCTCATCGTGGAATCCGGCGACCCGCAGGCCATTTTCCTGGTCAATTCCGGGATACTGTTTTTTCAACTGGGCCATGATCGTTTCCATCTCGGCTTGCGCTTGAGGAATCGCGACACCGGGACGCAATCGCCCGAATATGACAAGTTCATGGTCTTCGCGGTTGAGTTGAGCGCGATTGAAAGCAAAAGGAACCCAAACATCAAGCTCGGGCGCAATGCCGTACAGAGAAAACGAACGCGGAAGAACTCCGATGACGGTGTAAGGTTTCTCGTCCAGCAAGATGGATTTGCCGAAGATGCTTGAATCCCCGCCGTAATGCCTTTGCCATAGGGCATAGCTGAGGATGGCTACCTGTTCGTGGCCCGGTTGCTCGTCCTCTTTGGAAAAGTCGCGGCCGATGGTGGGGCCAACACCGAGCATCCTGAAAAAATTGCCAGAAACTTGTGAACCGTGAACCTGTTCGGCGTCGCCACTTCCGGTGATGGTAAAAAGCAGCGAGCGCCAGCCGGAAAGTTCAGCAAACGAATGATTCATTTCCTGCCAATCCAGAAGTTCAGCGGGCGAAGTAGTTCCGCGGACCACGTTGCGATTAGGGTCCGTCTCCCAAATGGTGACGATGCGGCTGGAATCAGGAAACGGCAGTGGCCGCAACAAGACGCCATTCACGATGCTGAAGATTGCGGCATTCGCACCGATTCCGATGGCCAGAGTGAGCAGCGCGACCGCTGCGAAACCAGGGCTTCGCCGCATCACGCGCCAGCCATACCGCAGATCATTCCAAAGCGTTTCCATGGTTTTTGCTCCCGAAAGATTTGGGCTGGACGGTTATTCTACTGTGTATTGACCGCCTGTCCACCTCTACGGGACCTTAGTACCAATTTCCACAAGTCGAATTAATTCTTTATGCCTTTAGCTTCGGATTCTTTACGCCGGTTTCGAGCTTGTTGCGAACTTCGCGAAGCACCAAGGACGGCAGCGCGTCTTCGCGATCTTTAAGGTACTCGCGGACGGCGCGCGGGTCGCGTTTGGCGAGTTCGCGCAACGCCCAGGAAAGCGCTTTGGCCACCACGGGATCGCGGTCGCTGTCGACCAGACGGCAAACTTGGAGCGTGCGGTGAGCGTCGCCAGCACCGCCCTGAGATTTACTGTTGAGCGGAACAGTGGCAACCAGCGCTGCACGGCGCCACCAGCGGTCGATGGACTTCGCCCAGCCATGAATAAGGCTGTTGGGCACCCGCCTTTCGCGCCACACTGGGCCTGCAAGATAAACAGAAAAACAATCCACAGCGCTCCAGCTCGCCATTCCACGACCGAGTTGCTCCAACTGCCATGCGTTCAAATGCCATAGCGCGCCCGGATGATGATGAATGAGCTCGTAGGCCATGAAGCGGTATTCCATGCCGGGCACTTCGAGCAGGAGCGAGGCCAGTTCGATCACCACGTAGGGCGCGGCATCCTTCAAACGCTTTGAAAATTTGCGACGCAACTGACGCAAATCCGCGGTTGCGGCATGGGGCATCGCTGACAGCCGTTCGTCAATTTCCTGTGCCAGGGCTGAAACGCCCGCCAGGCTAGCTTCTTCCATACATTGTGCGACCATTCCGATTTGAACCGCCCCGCAGTTCAACCTGCTTCCATCATTCGTAACGCAACGCCACGAGCGGATCCACGTTCATCGCCCGGCGCGCCGGGGAATAACACGCCGCGAGCGCCACGGCGACAAGCAGCAGCGCTACTCCCAAAAAAGTTGCCGGGTCCGTGGATTGCACTCCGAAGAGCAAGCTCGAAAGAAATCGCGACAAAGTGAATGCTCCGGCCGTCCCGATCGCGACGCCGGCAAGCGCGAGCTTCGTTCCGCGGCCCAGCACCAAACCCAAAACATCGCGCGGCTGCGCGCCGAGAGCGATGCGGATGCCCATCTCGTTTGTGCGCAGGCTTACCACGTAACTCATAACGCCGTAAATTCCGACCGCTGCCAGCAAAAGCGCGAGAACGGCGAAGACCGCTAACAGCACAGTTGAAAAGCGGCGCGGCGAAACGGTGACGGAAAGAATGTCGTCCATGGTCATTACATTCGTGACTGGGAGCGCCGGACTAATTTTGTGTATCGCCTCCATCGCGGCATGCGCCACCACGGAGGGATCGCCCGAAGTGCGGATCAATAAATAAGGAGTCCATCCGCCGGCGGCGTAAACATCAAAAGTTTGCGGCGTATCGAGTCCATACTGGTGGACGTTGCCAACTACTCCGATCACCGGACTCCAACAAGGTTGCGGATCGAGCCAGCACAAGTTGATGCGCTTACCGATCGGGTCGGCGCCGGGCCAGAATCTCTGGGCCATGGTGGAGTTGATAACGATGTTGGAGCTGGTCCAATCTTTCTGGGTGAATAAACGTCCGCGCACAAGCGGAACGCCTATGGTGGCGAAATAGCCGAGGCTGGCGGTGCGAAGTTCAGCAACAGGACGAGCGCCTGCAGCGGGAACGGTCTGACCTTCCACAAGAAACCGTGCAGCCGCAACGGTGGCGATGCCCAGCGGAAGCACGTCAATTCCACCAACGCGTGTGACACCCGGAATGCTTTCGATTTCTTCGGCCATCTGCTCAAATTCCTGTGATTGATGAATGCCTAACTGATTTTGCTGGTCTGGCGTTAGTTTGTTTAAGTCGGCGGCTGCGAGTTGCGGCTGCGAGACTTGCATGGTCAAAACATGATGGGAACGAAAGCCGGGATCGACTTCGAGCAGATGATGAAAACTTCGAAGCAGGAGGCCCGCGCCAATTAGAGGAATCAGCGCCAAGGCAATTTCGGAGACCACCAGGAAGCTGCGCAGTTTTTCTCCACCGGAGTAGTTGAAACCTCTGCCACTTTTCTTCAAAGCATCATGCAAATCCGTCTTCAGCGATTGAAAAGCGGGAATTAAACCGCACACAATTCCAGCCAACGCACAAACGGCAATCGTGAAGGCGAGTACGGCGCCGTTTAGTGCAGCTACTTTCACGCTCGCCAGATCTTCTGGAGCGCAGGCTTGCAAAACTTGCAAACCTGCGTTTGCCAGCAAAATGCCGAAAGCGCCGCCGAGCAATGAAAGCAAAATGCTTTCGGTAAGCAATTGGCGTATGAGCCTGGTTTTAGTTGCACCCAAGGCAATTCGAAGCGCGATTTCTTTTTGGCGGGCGGCGTTGCGCGCGAGGAGCAAATTGACGATATTGGCGCAAGCAATCAGCAACACTAACGAGACCGCGCCGAAGAGAATCAACAGCGCGACGCGTAGTTTGGCGGCAGAGGGACCTTCCATTCGCTGCACGAGCACTCCCCAGCCTCTGTGCGTATCTGAAAAGGTAAGTTCTTCGCGGCGGTTTAGCGTGGCGAGCTCGGTCTGAGCCTGCGCAACTGTAACGCCAGGCTTCAGCCGAGCAATCACGCTGTACGGATGATGCAGGCGGCCGGTCAAATCATCCTGATATTGGCCGACCGGCATCCACACATCGGCTTGAAGCGATAAACGGAATTCGGCAGGCAAAACTCCGGACAGCGTGTAGCCTTTTCCATCTAGCGTGACGGTGCGCCCAACTACAGAAGAGTCGGAGCCGAATTTGTTTTGCCACAAACGATAGCTCAGCAAAATTACAGGAGCGCTGGCGGGCTTATCTTCGTCGGGAGTGAACGCGCGCCCGATGATTGGATGAATGCCGAGCATGGGAAACAGGTTGGAAGTTGCAAAGGCTGCTTTGATGCGCTCGGGTTGGCCTTCTCCGGTCAGGTTAAAGCCCTGAGATATATCCACATACGCAGCCATGTTGAAAAAATCCTGGGTTTGTTGACGCCAATCCTGAAAATCTCCCGGCGACAAACCAAGCTGCGGCCAGGCGGGCAAGTACGTGTTCCATACCTGAACCAGACTCTCCGGATTTTGATAAGGCAGCCGCCGGAGAAGGACTGCATTCACGACGGAAAAAATTGCGGTGTTTGCGCCGATGCCCAGCGCGAGGGTAAGCACGGCTACGATCGTGAAGCCGGAATTCTTCGCCAGCGTCCGAATGCCGTAACGAATGTCTTGAAGCAATGAGCCCATGTTTTTCCCAGCTTTAAAAAACTATTCGTATCTAAGCGCAACCATCGGATCCACACGCATCGCGCGACGCGCAGGAACGTAGCACGCCACGAGCGCAATGAAAGCGAGCACCGCGGAAGTAGAGAAAAAGGTCAGCGCGTCCGTGGGCTTCAGTCCGTATAACTGGCTGGCTACCACGCGCGACAACACCAGCGCTCCAGCAAGTCCAATGGCCATGCCGGCGATAATGATCCGAATCCAGTAGGCCGCCATCAGTTTCAGCACGCTGCCGGGCTGCGCTCCGAGCGCCATGCGCACGCCGATTTCATGGGTGCGTTGCGCCACTGAAAAAACCATCACGCCGTAAATACCCAGACCCGCCAGCAACAAAGCCAGCGCCGAAAAAGCTCCGAGCAAGACCGAGCTGACGCGCCTGAGCGCGAGCGATTCGTTCGCCAGTTGATCTAAGCCGACGATTTTGTAAATGGGCTGGTCTTTGTCCACCGACCAAATCGCTTGTTTCACGGACGATGTCAGATTGGACGGAGGGCCAGAAGTGCGTACTACAAAAGCGACCACCGTGACGGGGTCTTGCGCGAACGGCCGGAAGAGCGTGCCGCGAACTTTTTCCTCCACACCGAACGCATGGACATCGCTGACGACGCCGACTATTTCCCACCAGTCAGGTTTTTTGGAATTTCCCAAATTCAAGCGCTCGCCGATAGGATCACGGCTTCCGAATACTTGACGGGCGAGTGCTTCGTTGATGATGACAACCTGCGGCGCATCCTTGCGATCCTGTTCGGTGAAATCACGGCCCTTCAGAAGCGAAATCCCCATGGTTCGAAAATATTCAGGCGTGACTCTTTCCGATTTTGCGCTTGGCCGCTGGCCTGACGCGGGCTCGGGCTGACCTTGGACGGTGAAATCGGCAGCATTCCAGAATCCGCTTAGGGGCATAAAGTCTGCGGCGGCCGCGTATTCGACGCCCGGTTGACGTCTGATTTGCGCGAGCACTTCGTTCGCGAATTCAAACGGCTTCAGCGGCTGGGCGGCCGGATACTTGTTTTGGGAAAGAATCAGCTGCGCCGAAATAATGTGGTCGGCATCGAACCCCAGATTTCCTTGCAGCAGATTGCGAAAACTTCCAATCAGCAATCCCGCGCCAACCAGCAGCACGAGCGCTAGCGCAAATTCACTGACGACAAGCGCGCTGCGCAAACGAAGCTCCCCTGAGCCGGCCGTTATGCTGCGGCTGGTTCCTCTCAATCCTTCCGAAGCGTCCACTTTTAGACCAAGCACTGGCGCCAGTCCGAATAGCAATCCGGTGAGGAGAGCCGCGGACAGGGTGAAAGCGAATACGCGAATGTCCATTGGAATGCTGGTCACCTGCGGGATGTTCAGATTGGCGATGTTATTTGGAAAAATGGAAAGCAAAAAGCTGGTGGCGCCGGATGCGATCACGAACCCCAGCGTTCCTCCCATCAACGACAACGCCAGGCCCTCGGTCAAGAATTGCCGAATCAGACGCCCGCGACTTGCGCCGAGCGCAACGCGGATGGCGATCTCCTTTCGCCTTCCTGCGGCGCGCGCGAGCACCAAACTGGCGATATTGGCGCATGCTATTAGCAGAACGAAACCGACTGCGCCGAGCAAAACCAGCAGCGGCAACTTGACATCGCCTGCGATTTCCTCGCGAAGGGAGACGAGGGTCACGCTGTTGCCGGTGTCGGTTTGCGGATGCTCCCGCGCGATTCGCTGCTCGATTGAATCCATCTGCGTTTGCGCCTGCTTCAGGGTCACGCCGGGTTTCACCCGCGCCATGATGCGGAGTGGCGTGTCGTCGTAGTTCGTAAGAAATGATGTGGGAAGGGCCAGTGGCGTCCAGAGCTCGACCGTCGACGGATATTTGAAATTGGGCGGCATCACGCCAACCACGGTGAATGGTTTTCCAGTGAGCGTGATCGATTTGCCCACGATATGGAGATCGGCTGAGAATGCTCGTCTCCATATCGCGTCGCTTAGAACGACCACATCGGGGCCGCCGGGCAGGTCTTCTTCGTCCAGAAAAGTGCGGCCCAACTCAGGCCGAGTGCCCAGAAGGCGAAAATAATCGGCGGAGAATTGATAGCCGATCACGTTCTGAGGTTCGCCTGCACCGGTAAGGGTAAAAATCTCGTCACGGGAAGCTGCCATAGCTGAGAAGACGTTGTTCCCCGATCTCCATTCAGCGAAATCCCCGCCAGAGACCGGAGCTATTTTGTCGCCTCTTGGCACGTTGGAAGTCCAGACCATCACGAGCTGGCCAGGTTGACTGTAGGGAAGAGGCGCGAGGAGCACAGCATTCACAACGGAGAAGATCGCGGTATTCGCTCCGATGCCGAGAGCGAGCGTCAAGACCACAATTGCGGTGAAACCAGGACTCTTGCCCAGTGTGCGCATCGCGTATCGAATATCCTGGAGGAACGTCGCCATATTTTCTCCGGTGGTGTTTAAGGCCTGATCAGAACCTCGACTCTATTCGCATCTCAAAGCCACGATTGGATCCACTGCCATCGCGCGCCTCGCTGGGACATAGCACGCGACGAAAGCAGCAAACGCGAGAAGAATCGCCACTACTAGAAGAGTGAGCGGATCCGTGGGACTCACGCTAAACAGCAGACCCTTCAAAAATCTGGTGAGGGCGAGCGAGGAGGCCAGGCCGATACCGAGGCCAATTAAGCCCAATGACATTCCGTGTTTCAGCACGAGCCCAAGCACATTGGAGTTTTGCGCTCCCAGCGCCATGCGAATGCCAATTTCACGCGTGCGCTGGCCAACGTTGTAGGCAATCACGCCGTAAATCCCCACGGCCGCCAGCAGCAGCGCAAGCCCTGCAAAAATTCCCAGCAGCAATGACGCGAGGCGCGGTTGCGCCAAGGATTGGGCGAGGACCGTATCCATCGGGAGAATTCCAGTCACTGGCATGTCGGGATCAACGGAATGAATCGCGTCAACGATCGGTTTCGATAGCGTGGCCGGAGGCACCGATGTGCGCACGACCATGCTAATTGCCGATAGGGGCATGAACTGCGCCAAATCGTCGTTGTTCATTACGTTCATAGAAAAATATGCGGAGGGCCGAGGTATATCATCGAGGCCGAACTGATGAACTTCCGGCGCAATGCCAATGATCTCAAGCCAGACTGGCTTGCCGTCCTTTTCTTCGCCATCAGTCCACAACGAAATGCGTTTGCCGATGGGATCTTGACCTGGGAAATAGCGGTCGGCAGCGGTTCGATCAATGATTACAACCCTTGCTCTTGTCGCGTCGTCCTGCTCGGTCAGATCGCGGCCGCGAACCAACGGCATGCCCATGGAAGCAAAGAATTGCGGGCTGATGATCCGATATTCCAGGTATTGTTCATTCTCGGCTTTGGGAGCTGGACGTCCCTCGATAGTGACATCGCCATTCACGTTATTTCCCGAGAACGGTGGGTCGATGATGGTGGCGGCAAAACGTACTCCGGGCACGTTTCTCATGGCCGCGAGCATGGCCCGCACTGAAGCAAGGCGTGCAGGTACAGCTTCGGAAGTCAGACTCGTGACATAAAAATTCATGGTCAACAAGTCGTGAGGCTCGAATCCTGGAGAAACACGGATAAGAGAACCGAACGAGCGGATCAAAAGCCCTCCGCCGACTAATAAAAGCATCGCAAGGGAAACTTCCAAAATTACCAGCGCGTTTTTGAAACGCGAACCTCCGCCCGCAGATCCCGAGCGTTCGCCTGCGTCACGAAGCGCTTGGTTTAAATCGATCCGCATGGCTTGGATGGCGGGAGCCAACCCAAAAAACAAACCGCTGATCAACGAAAGGCCCAATGTGAAAAGGAAAACGTTGCGATCGATTGTCACTGATCCCATTTGGCGGACGAGTCCCGCTGGAGCTGCGGACAGAAGCGTGCTGGTGCCAATCTCGGCCAGTAAGAGACCAAGCCCGGCGCCAACAAGAGCCAGCAAAATGTTTTCGCTCAAAAGCTGGCGGAGCACGCGAGCCGGGCCGGCTCCCAAAGTTGCGCGGACAGCCATCTCCTTTCGCCTGGCTTCACTCCGCGCTAGTAAAAGATTGGCGACGTTCACGCAGGCGATCAGCAATACAAAGCCAACAGAGAGTTGCAGTACCAAAAGAGCCAGCCGTATGCTCGAGACGCGGCGCTCTTGCAACGAAACGACTACAATTCCGCGAGAGTCATTGCTGTCCGGATATTGCCGCCGCAAGCGGCTGGCGATGGTGTCCATGTCCGCGCGCGCGGAGGCTAGAGGTACGCTGGGCTTAAGGCGTCCAAAAACCTGCAGCCAGTGTGAGCCGCGGGAGCGGGTGAGCAGCGGATTATCGGCTTGTAGCGGAGTCCATAGCTCTTCGTTAGACGGCGATTGGAAAGTTGCGGGAAGAACGCCGACCACGGTGAAGGATTGTCCACTCAGCGTGACTGGCTTTCCAAGGATACCGGGATCGCCGCCAAACACACGCCGCCATAGACCGTCGCCGATAATCACAACGTTGCTGCCGCCCGCTTTAAACTCATCGGGAAGAAACAGCCGGCCTATCGCCGGTGTGACGCCAAAAATATCAAAAAAATCCGGGGTAATATAAGCGGACGAGATGCGCTGCGCTTCGCCCGTTCCGGTTAGATTGAACCCGTTTGTGTAGTAGGCAGCGAGAGCGGAAAACGATTGGCTTTGGGCGTGCCAATCGAGAAAATTGGGACCGGACACGGAACCTTCCCACTTCTTACCGAGAATGGTTTCGTTCAGGGTGACCATCTGCTGCGGCTGAGAATACGGCAGGGGACGCAACAGCACCGCATTCACCACGGAAAAAATTGCAGTGTTTGCGCCAATGCCCAGTGCCAGCGTCAAAACGGCGATTAGAGTGAATCCAGGATTCTTCACCAACATTCGCGCGCCAAAGCGAATGTCTTGCAACAATGTTTCCATGTCGTCCTCTTTCGCCCCGGACTTCTAATCGTGAATCAACCGGCAGCTATGCTGCGCCGGCCTTTTGACCATCAACGATCCAGCCGTCGGCCAATTGAATAATGCGGTTTCCGTAAGCGGCCCATGCGTCGTTGTGCGTAACCTGGATAATGGTGGTGCCGTCTTCGTTTAATTTCTTGAGCAAATCCATGATCATTTTTCCCTGGCTTGAATGCAGGCTGCCGGTGGGCTCGTCCGCCAGAATTAATTTCGGCTTGCCGATTACCGCGCGCGCCACAGCCACAAGCTGTTGCTGACCGCCGGAGAGCTGATTGGGGAAAAGAGATTTTTTGCCGACGATCTGGAAGCGGTCGAGGATGTCCGCAACCATTCCTTCGCGCTCAGTCTTCTTGATATCGCGATAAGAAAGCGGCAGGTCGAGATTTTCGGCAACGGTGAGGTTGTCCAGCAAATGATATTGCTGGAACACGAATCCTATATATTTCTTGTGCAACTCAACGCGGCGGCGATTGTCCAGTTTATGGACAGCGTTATCGAGCAGGTGGTACTCGCCCTTCCACGCGCCGTCGAGCATGCCAACGATGCCCATCAGCGTGGACTTGCCCGCGCCTGAGGGGCCCATGATGGTGATGAAATCGCCGTCGGCGATGTCCAGATTGATGCGGCGCAGCACCCAGGTTTTCCCCGCACCTGATTCGTAAACCTTTTCAACGTCTCTAAGTTTGATCACTATGTCTCACTCCTTGTGAGGCCAACGCGGTTATCAGGCTTTCGGTCTAATGCAATTTCACAGTGCAAGATTATTATTCATGGCGTAAAGCTGCGATCGGATCCACGCGCATAGCTCGCCGCGCGGGAATATAAGCCGCAAGTGCCGCGGCCAAAGTCACAACGCACAACACCACGACGAACGTCATCGGATCCGTTGCGCTAATTCCAAACAGCAGGCTGCTCATTCCGCGTCTGGCCAGTATCGAAATCAGCGCCCCCACAACCGCGCCGAAAGCTGCCAGCCGCAGTCCGTGCCCGACTACCAGGCGCAAAACGTCTTTTGCTTGTGCTCCCAGCGCGATGCGGATTCCAATTTCGCGTATGCGCTGGTTAACACTGTAAGAGAGCACGCCATAGATTCCGATCGCCGCCAGCAGCATGCCTAACGCTCCAAGGACGCTCGCCAGAGTGGCCGCGATTCGGTTTGCGAAAAGTGACACGTGCAGCAATCCCTCCAGGTCGTCGGTCTCAATCGGCTGCACTTTGGTGTCGAGTGACTTTGCCGCGGCGCGGACGTCGCTGATTACGGCCGCAGTGGGGATGGCGGCACGCACCAGAATGTTAGCTTCTGTTCCATCCGCTTGCAGCTGGGGAAAATAGATGAACGGGCGAGCATCTTCATTCATGCGGTGGTACTTGATATCGTGCGCGACGCCCACCACGGTGCGCCACACTCCCCCGACCTGAACTTGGTGGCCCAACCCATTGGCTCCCGGCCAGAAGCGGTTCGCCATGGTTTGATTCACGATTACAACTCTTGGAGCGCCCGTGCGATCCTGCTCCGAAAAATCACGACCATTCATCAGCGGAATCTGCAGGGTATGGAAATAATTGGGACCGATTACGTTGTAATCGATACCCATGTCTTCATTAGGCTTAGGTGTGTAGCCCTGAATCTGCACACCTGCATAACCGCGTCCCGTAAACCAAAGCGGCACCCACAGTTCTGAGCTAACCGACTCCACTCCCGGATACGCGCGAATTCGTTCGATCAAATGATCGAAGTAGAGGGCGCCTTGCGGACCGGTGTAGTCCGTAGCCCGCAGATCAAACGCGGCAACCGTTACGTGATTCGAATTGAAACCGGGACCTTTGTTTTCGGCGTTGTGCAAACTTCGGAGCAAAAGACCGGCACCCATCAACAGAACGGTTGCCAGCACCATTTCCGAAACGACTAGAAGATCGCGGAGGCGATGAGTTCCGCTTCCTGCGCCGGATGCGCGGCTTCCTTCTTTGAGCGACTGGTTTAATTCCGCGCGCGAGCCGCGCCAAGCCGGTGCCAGTCCGAAAACGATGCCAGTTCCAAGGGACAGAATCACTGTAAATGCCAGCACGGCGCGATCGACTCCGAGCGGAAGCCCAACCGGCAAATGCATCGGCGGCAGGAAAAATGCAAGGAGATTCGCTCCCCACAGTGCGAGCAGCACCCCGCCGACGCCGCCTGCCGTGGCGAGCAACAAACTTTCGATGAGCAATTGGCGCATCAGACGTTTGCGGCTAGCTCCCAGCGCGGCGCGTATCGCAATTTCTCTTTCGCGAGAAGTAGCGCGTGCCAGCAACAAGTTCGCCACATTTACGCAGCCAATTAGCAGTACAAACAAAGCAACGACCATCAGGAATCCCAGTACGCTGCGAAGGAAATCCTGCACGCCGTAGTGCGCGCCCCATACCGGCGTTAAGAAAACTCCAACACCCTTTTCCGCGTTTGGATATTCCTTCTGGAAATCGGCGGCCAGCGTGGCCATCTCCGCTTGGCCCTGCATCATGGTCACGCCGGGTTTTAGCCGGCCCATGATGTGCACGAAGGTAGGCCAGCGCTCTTCAATGTCCTCGCCGGGCAAAATCTGCGGCTGCATCATCATGGGAACGAAATATTCGGCGTTGATGCCCACGATGGTTCCGTAGAAATTCTGCGGAGCTACACCGATCACCGTAAACGGGTGGCCGTTAAGGTGAACCGTGCGACCCAGCACTCTAGGGTCGGAACCAAAACGCCGCGCCCACAAGCCATGGCCGAGAACTACGTAAGGGTCGGAATTCAATCCCTGATTGGGAACCGGATGAAACGTACGTCCCATGGCCGCTTGAACGCCGAGCACATCGAAATAATTTTCCGTTGCAATGATTCCCCACACGCGTTCCGGTGGAGCGTCGTTGCGCAGGCTCATGTCCACGCCTGCCATTTCAAATCCAATTAAACCGGAAAAAACATTGTTGCGGTCACGATAGTCTTTGTAGTCGGGATAAGAGCTGGTGTGGTATTCACCGCCGGGCATCACGCTCTCGACGGCAATGAATTGGTCCGCGTGCGCGATTCCCGGGAGTGGATTCAGCAGAACCGTGCGAATCCAACTGAAAACGGTGGCATTCCCGCCGATACCGAGAGCCAGCGTGAGAACTGCTACCGCCGCAAATCCCGGCGCCTTTGCCAGCATTCGCAATCCGTAGCGCATGTCTTGAAGCAAGGTATCCATTCCGGGTCCCCGTCTAAATTTATTCAGCCGAGCTATCATTCATAGCGCAAGGCAACCATGGGATCCACGCGCATCGCCCGTCGAGCGGGAATGTAACAAGTGAGCAGCGCCACAACAGACAACAGAATTGCTACGGCTGCAAACGTGCCGGCGTCGGTGGCACCGACCCCAAAAAGTATGTTGCGCATAAAACGCGTTAGAGTAAATGACACGAGCAGGCCGATCGCAAGTCCGGTAACGATCATTCGCAAACCTTGACCCAACACTAGACGAAACACGTCGCTTTGCTGCGCTCCTAGCGCCATACGGATCCCGATTTCGTGTGACCGTTGGCGCGTGGTGTAGGAAATCACTCCGTAAATGCCCACGGCCGCGAGCAGCAGCGCGAGCAAACCAAACGCTCCCACAAAAGTGCCGGCGATACGCTGTCCGGTACTGGCAACTTGCACGCGTGACTTTAAAGTGGACTCATCGTAAACGGGCAAATCGGCGTCCAAGCTGTGAACCGCTTTCTCGACCGCTGCGGTGTAGGTGAGCGGGTTCCCGGAAACGCGCGCATGAATGACTGGCGAGGAGTCATAGTCCTGAAATGTCGGAAGATACAAAAACGGTTGCGTCGCCTCGTTCAGCGAATTGTAGTTCGCGTTATGCGCAACCCCAATCACCGTGAACCACACACCATCGACGAAGATACGTTTGCCGAGGGGATTCTGTTGAGGCCAATATCGCTCAGCAAACTTCTGATTCACAATGGCCACCGGTTGCGAGGTGTCTGTATCTTTCGCAGTGAACTCGCGGCCTGCGACCAATGGGATTTCCATTGTCCGCAAGTAATTTGGTCCTACGGTCGTTGCGGCAATTTCCATTGATTCGTGCGACTGCGGCACGTAGCCCTCGGGCGAAGCGGGCATGGAACTGTTTGTGTAACCTAGTGGGACCCAACTGGATAGCGTGGCTGATTCCACGCCAGGGAGCGCTTCCAATTTCGCTAAAAGCTGCCGATTAAATTCCAGGCCGCGAGCCTGGCTATACCCCGCAGGAAGGAGGCTGTAGGAAGCGAGCAGAACATGGTCTGGGTTGAAGCCTGCATCGAACTGCTGCGCCTGGCGGAAACTTCTAATAAATAGTCCTGCGCTGACGAGCAAAAAGAGTGAAAGCGAGATTTGCACGACAACCAGAGCGCTTGATAACCGCGCTCTATGAAGTCCAACTGAAGCGCTGCCCGCCTCTTCTTTCAGAACTGATACCGGCGACATATCGGAAGCGCGCAGGGCAGGCAGGATTCCGAATAGGACACCGGTAATGACCGAAATCGCGAAGGTGACAAATAATACAGCGCGGTCCACAGGTATGTTGAGCACTACTGGAATATCTGTGGGCGGGATGATTTGCGCGAGAGTCCCGGTGGTCCAGGCGGTTAGAAACATAGCGAGGATGCCGCCAGCCAAAGATAGGACCAGGCTCTCCACCAGTAGCTGCCGGATGAGACGCGACCTACTGGCTCCAATCGAAAGGCGTATCGCAATTTCGCGCCGCCGAGAAACCGACTTCACCAGCATCAGGTTCGCCACGTTGGCGCAAACAAGCAATAAAACCACGCCCGCGATGGCCATCAGCATCGGAAGAAGAACGTACATATAAGCGTTCGCGCCGAACGGCGCACGCCAGAGCGGATACAACGTCACGGCGTTATTGCCCAAATGCGAAGTAGGAAATTGCTCGACGATATGGCCCACGAGCAGATCCATCTCCGCTTGCGCTTGCGCACGAGAAACCCCCGGAGCAAGACGTCCCATGAGCATTAGCCAGGTCTCGCTGCGAGTCTGCAGCTTGTCGCGATTGGAATCGAGTCCCGGCTGCATCGTCACTGGAACCCAGAGCTCGGCGCGCAGACCGGTTTGAGTGCCTTGGAACACGGCCGGCGCCACACCGATGATCGTGAATGGTTGTTCGTTGAT
>JABDEK010000005.1 GCA_013287135.1 Acidobacteriota bacterium
GGGCCCGCGATGCAGGCACACTTTCGCAGGAGGAGAGACAGAAAGTCCTTAAGGAACGCCAAAGGTTTTCCAAGTTATTTCCAAAGGGCAGAGTTTGCTGTTAGGAGCTCTTTGTCAGCTGGAAGAGGGCGTCTGCGAGCAAACGACGCCCATGCCGCCGGCGCCAACCATTGCTATGATTTGCAGAGCGGAAACCGCCTTCTGTTCGACATGGGATGCGCCGTTCCGCCATTGCAACAAATCCAAACAGCGGACGCAGCAGACCTCGAATTTCTCGGCGTTTTTTTGAATTTTTAATCTGAATTATGTTGCTGCAATCACTTCGTATGGCCTCATCATTTCGTTGTCTTCGTGTTCCAGTATGTGGCAGTGCCAAACGTAGCGTCCCGCGTAACCTTCAAAATGAACGATGATGCGCGTCACCATACCCGGCTGCGCGCGCACAGTGTCCTTCCACCCCGCTTCGGAAGCGTCTGGGGCAACGGGATCTCCCGTAAATCTCAACCCCCGCTTACTCATGTATGAAGCCATGTCGAATCGCCTCCTATCCAGTATTTGAAATCGCACCAGATGAAGATGAATCGGATGGGAATCATCGGTCGGGTTGACCAGCGTCCAAATCTCGGTCGTGTTCAGCACAGGCTTTTCGGTAACAGGCTGGTGCCAATAGGTCCCGTTCAAGAGCATGAGAACGGGCTCCGCCACGCGATTTTGATATTCGTCGAGAGAAAGTAGCCGCGTCTTCACCGCTTGCGATTCCAGTATCTTCGGAACTGACCGCAAAGCCGCCGGCAGCGAACTCGTTTCGTTCGCCTTGTCAGCTGAAACTCGGAACTGCATGATCGCGAAGGCGTCACTCTTCAGAATCATCTTCTCGCCGCGATGCTCGCTGAAGTCCGCAATCAAATCCAGGCGCTCGCCTGGCGCAATCATCAACGCTTTCAGCGAAACTGGCGAGGGCAATAGCCCCTGGTCCGTTCCTATCTGGTAAAAAGACGCTCCGTTCTCGAAGGACAAATGGTAGAAGCGCGCATTCGAACCGTTCAACACGCGAAACCGATATTTGCGCGCCGCTACCTCAAGGTACGGAGAAAGTTTTCCATTCACAAGAATCCCGTCGCCGAAAAGCTCAGGTACCCATGGCGCATTCGGCTTGTCCGACACGGGATAAAAAAGTTGGCCTTCCGGCGTAAACAGGCGATCGGAAATCACGAGCGGAACCTCGAATTTACCCGCGGCCAGATTCAACGAATCCTCACCGCGGTCGCGAATCAAATACACACCAAACAGTCCCGCATAAATATTCAGTCGGTTAATTCCCATCGCGTGGTCGTGGTACCACAACATGGCCGCATCCTGTTTATTGGGGTAGTGATGCACGACCGACTTCCCCGCAGCAATCCAATCCTCCGGAAAACCGTCGCTGTCAGGCGCCACTTTTCCGCCGTGAAGATGCACCACGGTCCTCACTTCGGGCTGGTCTTTCCCTGCTCCACCGAGGTTGTGATCAATAGGTAGAAAATGTTTCTCGGGAAGCTCGTTCACCCACTCCACCATAATTTCCTGTCCGCTGCGAACATCAAACGTCGGCCCCGGGAATCCCGCGCCAAAACCCCACATGCGCGTGGGCTTCAGGTCGCGATGGACTTTCATTTCAAAGGCGCGCATGGCCATCCGGTAGTACGGCACCTTTGCCGACAGATTCGCCGAGCTTCCTCCGTATTCAGATGGTTGCGCAGTTGGCGGGATCGGAAGAGGGTCGACGAACTTGGCCAAAGAACTCGTGTTGAGAGTTGCAGCCTCAACTTCCGGCGCTTGAGCGAACGCGGCCCGAGGGTTCATCAATAACGCTGTGGTGGCCAAACTCGAATGGTGTAGGAATTTACGTCGTGTGATCACGCAGCTTCCTGAAGTTGCGAAAGATAACACGTAAAGACAACCAAGGCACGTGCGGCGCATTGCCACACGTGCCTTGGTCGCTCGTCGTAGGAGAACGCTCTAATACATATTTCTCTACTTTACTTCGCGGACGGATATTCCACTTCCCCAGTCTTATCGTTCAGAATAAACAACTCATCGCTCGGTACCTGCTTGAAGTCGAACATCTGGCTGATCGAGTTTGCGATGCCGTCGAACGAACCCTGTCCGAGGCGCTCTCCGCCCAGCCAATTGTCCTCCATGAACCGAACGGTCGAACTCTGATCCGTCATGGTGTGATCAACGAAGTTGTGTCGCGCCCACGGCGAAATAACCAAATAAGGCAACCGCGGCCCATACCCGCAACGGCCTTGCGCGTGAAGTGTGTTCGGGTTGATGCCGGGCAGCGCGGTTACTCCGGTTCCACAAGCTCCCGGACCAGTCAACGCGTCGTCTGCCGTAGCCGAAGTGTTCACGATTTGCCCCAGTTGGTGATCGTACCAACCGTCGGAGTCGTCATAGTTGATAACCACGGCCGTACTTGACCATTCCGGTTGGCTTTGCAGGAAATTAATCACGTCCACGATGAATTTCTGCTCATCCAGCGGGTCCGAGTAGCCTGCATGCCCGTCCTGATATCCGGGCGCCTTCAAGAAGCTTACCGCCGGAAAGTTACCGGCTTGCACTGCGGCGTAGAAATCCAGCGTGTCATACTGGTGATTTGCGCCATCCGTTTGTCCGATGGCAGCAATCGAACTAGGACGCACGTGTGTCGGGTTTGCAGTGGAAGGATAATACTGGAACGGTTGATGGTGTGGAATGTAATCGTTTTTGAGCATCCCGGTGATCGCCGAAGTTGTCTTTCGACCGCAGCCCGTGGTTCCATTTGGATTTACGATGCTGAGGTTAAAACCACCTTCAAAGAAACCCCAGGTCACGCCTGCCGTGTTCAGCAGGTTGCCGATATTCTGGCCGCCCATTTGAACCGTCTCGCCGGTTGTTGTGGAGCAAACATCTCCCACCGGATCGGCGTCGCTAATCAGCGTGAGCCCGCCGTTTCCGTCGCCCACAACTGAGCCTGTGCCGTTGTTATTTTCCGTCACTCCATTCGTCTGTCCGGAAACCAGATTCAGCGCTCCCGGTGTGGAAGGACCAAAGTTCGTATCGTAGGAGTTGTCGCTCATGGCGTAGTGCTGTGCATAGTTCCACAGTGCCGTAACAGTATTTCCGTCGTAGTAGCCCATCACCAAGCCGGTGGTGTCCGCGATTGGCGGTGCGCCGGGAGGCGGGCCGGAGGTTCCGGTGTTGGCCGGGAACAGATCCATTAAGCCGCCATCGAAAGCCAATTGCTCCGGAGTGTAATCGTGATCCTGGTCGTTGGTCGCGGCTTGCGAACGATCTAAACGGAACGGGTTAGTTGCGCCAGCGCCGTTTGCCGGATTCAAGTTGGGATTGCTATTCAACAACGCGTTCGTGGACCCGTTGATTGTGGGTGTCCCCGCTGCCGCGTGAAACCCCGGCTCTCCCGATGGGTTGGCTGCCACCGGATAGGTTCCAAAATAATGGTCGAATGAAACGTTCTCTTGAAAAATAATGACGAGGTGCTTGATCGGCGTAGCGGTCTTCAGGCTCTTGGCGGGTGGCGGCGGTGCAGCGCCCAGCATCCCGGGGTTGAGCAACATCCCCGCAAGTAATGTGGCACAAACTCTGCGCATATTTTCAAATCCTACATTTGGCTTCGTGACCTGTCGGAGGCCCCGGATAGCCTCCACGCACGAAGCGCAGGAAGCGTAGAAGCGCAAGGTTACGGCACAGTTAATCGGCCGTTTCGTCGGCGTGAACTTCTGTAACATTTCAGTCTGTTGGAAAGTAATAGGGAAACAGATAGTGGCGGTTATCAGGATGTGGTTACTTAAAGATAAAACGGCAACGCACGGAATGCCGTATGGACTTCGTCTTCGGATTATTCCTTCTTTTCCGACATGGTGAAGTTTACTTCGCTGGACTGCCCGGGCTTTACGTCCACCTTTTTAGCCCAAGTTGACGGCGCGCTGTAAATCGGTCGCTTTACTTCGGTTTGTGCCCCGACGTCCAGCACTTTAGCTTCGGAAAGAATTTGCCAGCCTTCGTGCCAGGCCACAATTTCGTAATCTCCTGGCGGAACGTCCGTGAGCTTGAAGAATCCGTGTTCGTCGGTGACGGCATAGTACGGATGTTTCACCACGATTACGTTTGCGTTCATCCACACGTGGCCGGCGTTGCATTTTAATTCCACCACGCCATTGCGCGGCAGCGATATCGGGATGTAGTGGTTTTGAAACGGAAACGGAATGTTGTTGGAAGCTGCGCCGGTCATCTGCACCGTGTGCAACACGGGATCGCTGTTCTTGATCTGCAATTTTCCGCCCTGCGGCACCAGCATGATGTGCGGAACGTAGCGGCAGGTTTTCTGATCGAGGTGGTCGCGAGCGTCGGGCAGATCCATAGCCTTGCCCTTGGTGACGTCTCTTAGAAACACGACTGTATTCGCCACGCCGCCGTCGGAATCAATTTCTAAGCGTTCAAGGTCGCGAACTTTCAGAGAATCCGGGTCGCAGAGTTCAGCATTTTTCGTGACGGGCAGTTTCGGAATCTTGGGAATGGGGCCGGTCCATTTTACGATGCCGGTGATGGTGCCGCCGTTTTCAACGGTAACCGCGGTGTAGTCGCTCTGGGCTTGCGCTTTTCCCGCGTGGCAGAAGGTCAACAGAAGAAGCGCGCTTGCGTATTTAATGAATCGAAACTTTTTCACAATTCTCATATCAACCTCGCAGAGGACTTGTGCACGACTATCCCCGGGAACTATCCCACCGGCAAAAATTTCCTATCGAATACGGGAGCCGACTTAACTTTTTTGAGGTCCGGCGCTTGCCTGGGCCTTCGACTTGAGGTTTTCGTCCTGCAAAATTCGGATCTGGTATGGCGCCTATAGGTATGGACGACGCACTCAAGCTTGCGCCAAGAACCTCCCCACGCTAAACGATACCCTCTTCAGAAAAGGACGGACGAACTCGTTGCGGGCGCTTTGTCTTATCGGTATATGATTCTTTGGATTCGGCCGGAAGTTCAAGAAACGGAGTTTCAGTGCGTGGTCGTGGGCACGGATCTTAGGTAAGCGATGATGTCCATGGCATCCTGATGATTTAAATGGTAGATATGCATCGGCGGACGGATGATCTCACCGTTCGGCCCCTGTCCCTTCTCCAGAATCTTCTCGCCGTCTTTGTCTGTGTAAGCAGCAAAGCCCGCCAGGGCTGGCGCCTGTTGCGCCCAGTTTTGGTCCGGGTGCACTGGAACGATCCACACCGGCGCGCCTTGTAACGCTCGAGAATTGTCCAGGTTGCCGCGCGCGTCGCGAGGTGTATGGCATTCCGTACAGCGCGCAACTTCTTCCGTTAAATATTTCCCCCGCTTGAGCCGAGTTTGATTTGGCGTTGTGCTAGCTGCGGCAGACTGCTTAGGAGTTTGCGTTGCTCGGGTTGAGGCGATCACTGCTCCCGCAAACAAAATAAATGCGATGAGGCACAAACTAGAAGGAGTTCTCATTTGATTTTAGTAGCACTTTTTGCGGGACGCGTCCAGCAAATCATTCGCATGCACGCAAACCGGCGACGCAGGTTCAGGGCGTCTTACGTATCCAAATGCGTGTAAAATGCCAGCGCTTATTTGTCGTCACTTGCACGGAAGGAGATTTGTGCGGAAGCAAATAATCTACCTCGCAAGCGTGTCTTTGCTTTTTGCAACCGGGGCGTTTGGGCAAAGCGTTGCGGCGCCGGGCGCCTCGACCCAAGTGGTGGCGATCAAAGCCGGGCGGCTGATTGATGTGGAAGGAGGGAAAGAGCTCAGCAATCAGGTGATCTTGATCCGCGGGAATCGCATCGATGCGGTCGGCGCGCAGTTGAATATTCCGGCGGATGCGAAAGTGATCGATTTATCCGGGATGACCGTGCTGCCCGGCCTGATTGATTGCCACACTCATCTAGCCGACGGAGCTCGTGACGGTGGAGATCCGCTTACTTATCTTAAGAAAACTGTGGCTGAAGTGGCGCTTGAGTCCGTGCCCAATGCGCGCCTCACGCTGGAATCCGGATTTACCACGGTTCGCGATGTGGGCGTCTATCGCGCGCTGGGCGATGTCGCGCTGCGCGACGCGATCGCTCGCGACGATATTCCAGGGCCGCGCATGTATGTCGCTGGCGCGTACGTAACAATTTCCGGAGGCGCGGGATCGCTAAGTGGATTTGCGCCGGATATCGTGTTGCCGTGGGATTTGCATTACGGTGAAGCGAATAGTCCGTGGGAAGTTCGCGCCGTAATTCGGAAGCTGACGAATGATGGCGTGGACCACATCAAGATCCTTTCGTCCGGCGCGGTGCTGGCGCACGGCAGCAATCCCCATTCGCAGGAATTTACGCTCGAAGAATTGAAAGCGGCGGTTGAGGAAGCCAGTCACTTCGGCCTTCGTGTAGAAGCGCATGCACATGCGGCGCAAGCAATAAAAAACGCGATTCTCGCCGGAGTGGCTTCCGTGGAGCACGCCACCATGATCGACGACGAAGGTATCGCGTTAGCCAAAGCGCATGGAACTTACCTCGACATGGATATTTACGATGAACAATGCATCGAGGAGGACGCCGCGCACTCGAATATTCCGTTGGAGTTTGTGCAGCACGATGTGCACCTTGGGCAAATCCAGCGTGACAACTTTCGAAAGGCTGTGCAGGCCGGTGTCAAACTGTCCTTCGGCACCGATGCGGGCGTGTGCCCCTACGATGTCGCGGCGAAGCAATTTGCGTTCATGGTGAAATACGGGATGAGTCCGCTGCAAGCAATTCAAGCGGCGACGACCTCCGCAGCCGATTTGCTGGAGCATAGCGATATCATCGGCTCCCTTCGCCCTGGAAAGTATGCGGACATCATCGCCGTGTCGGGCGTCCCGCTGCAAGACGTGCGCGTGCTCGAAACTGTCAGCTTTGTGATGAAAGAAGGCAAGATTTACAAACAGAAGTGAGACGATTCCAGAAGCGTGATCTGAATTACAGCCCGCGCGCAGAAACTACGAAGGCAATGCGGCAAGAGCTTTGCTGATGCGGTCGCCGAAGGAAGTCGCAAACACCGCCTGCCGCTCCGGATCCCCGAGATACGGATCAACAAACGGCCCGCCTTTGTCCAACACCAACCGGTCTCCCCAACCAACCAGCCCAAAAAGGCGAATCAGTTCCTGCGTAGCTTGTGAAATCGGTACGATGTAGGCAGGCTGCAGGAAATATTGCACGCGCTTTACAATCGTGGGCGCCAGTTTCCGCAACGCGTTATGCAATTCCGCGCGGTTCTCAATGGGACATTCCACCGCATAACTTGCAAAAAATCCGTGCTTGCGGAATTCATTCAGGCACAGGACTTCGTCAATCTTGGTGATGGCGTTTCCCATCGTTTTCACCAGCTCGTCGAAATACATGCGGGCCGCCACCGAACGCACCGTTCGGTCCTTCGTAGCGCGATAAAAATAATCGTTTTCCGATCCGCGTGGTGCGGAATCAAGCACAAGAACCTTAATCTGAGTGGGACGAAAGCGCGCGGCGAGATCGAGCCGCTCCTTTCGGGCCTGAACGTGCGCCTCATCGACGCGCGCCCCGCATCCTTCGCAAATTGGCACGCTTTTTTTGCCCTTTGCCAGGCAGTTACCAGGCCGCCCTCGGCGGCAAGAGAATGCCACGCGCATCACGTGAGCGCAAGCTGAGCTCGTTCCGGCCTGCCGAATCGTACATTAGCGCTCAGGGTCTATGAACCGATCTATATAAATCCACAACACCCGGCCCAGCCGGGTAACCGCAGGAACCGCTGGGAGAAACAATAAAATAGCCACGACACAGAGCTTCTCGAAGGACCAGTGTGTGAACGTCCATAGGATCGCGCCAATCACTGTCGTGGTGAGCATCGCTAAGGCATAATCAATGATCATGGCGCCAAGAAAATAGCCTTCTTCGCGTTCAAACCAGAGATGACAGACCGCGCATTCGTCATTCATCTTCGGCAAGCTGGAAAAAATGGAGGTCGGATAAATTTTGCCAGTGCGGCAGCGAGGGCAAAGGTGGCGTAAAATGCCTTGAAACGGGGAGATTTTGACGCGATCGGCCATGTCAAATCCCGCCTGGAACACCATGTCTTTTCAGCGCACTTTTTCCGCGGCAGGCCTCAGAGATGGATTGTAAAGAGCGGCTACCTCGTGCGCAATTTTATCCGGGTGCGAATGCTCGGAATCCAGATTGGTCAGCACAATGACGGTGAATCGGTCGTCCACATAGCGCGAGAGCTGCGTAGTAAAACCTTGCCACGCGCCACCGTGCTCGATCAGCCGGTGGCCATTTACTTCCGTCACCTCCCACCCAAATCCATACGGAGCAGTTTTCCCATCGTTCAAACGCACCGCTGACCACATCTGGTACAGACTCCCCTTCTTCAGCAGCGTATCGGTGTAAAGCGCAGAGTCCCACTTCGCCATATCCAGAACGTTGGTATAAAGCGCGCCGTCCGCCGTGGTGTTGAGCATCGGCGAAACCCACTCCTGGTTTTTGATTTCGCCATTCACCAGTCGATAGCCCGCAGCACGATTCGGAATGATGTCGGCTTCGCTGATGATTCGCGTCGAGGTCATCCCCAGTGGCCGAAAAATCCGTTCCTGCAGCGCGTCGCCATAAAACTGTCCAGTCACCTTATGAATCAGAATCCCAAGTATGACGTAACCGCTGTTGCTGTAGTTCCATTTCGATCCCGGCGGAAACTCCAGCGGCAATCCGCTGAACTTCGTAAAAAGTTCGTCTTCCGTGTAATCGCTGCGCAGATTGATGAACGCTGCGCCCTTCTTAGTCAGCGAATCCGATTCGTAATCGGGGATGCCTGAAGTGTGCGTTAGAAGATTCCGCACGGTGATGTTGTTCCAACTCGCCGGAGAGCCAGGAAGATATTTCCCAACAGGATCGTCGAGATGGATTTTCCCATCCTCAACCAGCATCATCACAGCGGTTGCCGTGAACTGTTTCCCCACCGACCCCGTCTGAAATATCGTCTCCGGCTTCACGGCGACATCAAGCTCGATATTCGCTAGTCCGTATCCCTTGGCCTTGACGATCTTCCCGTCGCCAACAATAGCAAGCGCAAGCCCGGGAATTTTCTCCGCGCGCATCTCCCCGTCTACATAAGCATCGATTCTTGCAGAAATCCCGTCGTCGGAGGAACCGGAATTTTGCGCTCGAACAGCAAACGGCGCCGCGATCGCAACGCCGATCAGAATAAACATCGCGAATCGAGCACACACCACCATTCTAATTCCGCATAATTGCTTCAATTTGCTCCTCGCGTACCGAGTTAAGGCGCGGGCTGAATCGGTATTCCAAACGGCGCCAGCGCTTCGCGAACCACTTTGCCTTCCCCCACTGCCACAATAGCCGCGCGTGACGCCGGAAAATATTTCTTCGCCGCCGCATCCACATCATCAGACGTCGTGGCCGCAATCTTCTTCCCGTAAATCCCGATTTCTTCCGGCGGCAAGCCCTTCACCCAGAGGTCCGAAAGCCCTTCCGCCACCGATGACCGACTCTGCAACCGAATCGCTTCTATGCCCACGAGAAAACGTTTCGCCTGCGTGAGTTCTTCCGGCGTAGGAGTGGTCGTGACCATGCGATTCAGTTCATAACTCATCTCGTTATAGGTCGCACCCGTCACTGCATTGCGAACGTCCGCGCGAGTTACGAAATCGCCGGCAGCCCGGTAAGTGTTCAGCTCTGCGAACGGCGAATACGTGTAGCCCTTGTCCTCGCGAATATTCAAGGTTAAGCGCGAACCAAACGTCCCGCCATAAATGGCATTCGCCACCACCGCCGATTCATAATCCGGATCGCTGCGCAACGGTCCCGCAGCCGCCAACTCAATCGTCGTCTGCACCGACCCGGGCCTTTCCACCAGGAAAACTGCATGTGCCGCTTCAGGATTTAATCGACCTATGTCTGCCATGGGCGATTCCGCCGGCGCCCTCCAACCCCCAAAGTTCGTTTTCACAAGTTCGAGCATTTTCTCGTTTCGAAAATCTCCCACCGCGATGAAAGCAGTTTGGTCCGGACGAAAACGCTGCGCATAAATCTTCCGTAAATTCGCCGGTGTTGAACCCGCAATCGATTCCTGCGTCGGAGAGATAACGTGATAAGGGCTGGTCCCGAAAAGCACTTTCGCGACCGCACGCGACGCAAGAAATGACGGATCGGCTTCCTGCTGCTGCAGCGAGTCTGCAAGATTTTTCTTGGCCAGGGCCACTTGGTCGTCCGGAAACGAGGCGTTCTGCACAATGTCGGCAAGAACCGCGATAGCCGGTTCCGCCTTGGACGCGAGAATCGTCGTTGAAACTTCGATTTCGTCTGGTCCAGCCGATGCGCTCAGGTCTCCACCGGCTCCCTGAAATTCCTCGGCAATTTTGCGGGCATTGCGCGATTTGGTTCCCTGATCGATCGTATTGGAGAGCAACTCGGATATCCCCGGCCGATCGCTTGGATCGGCTGCATACCCCCCGCGAATCACAACGGTGTAAGACAATTTTGGAAATCCCGGCTCGGACACCAGCCACACAGTAAGTCCGTTATCGAGTCGCGCGATTTTTACCGACGGCGCCTCGATCGGTTTCTCCGGTCCGTACGGTGGAAGATCCTTGGGCAACGGCGCCGGTTTTTGTGCAAAGGAGCACGGCGCATACAACGCCACAATCGCAACGATATTCAGAAACCTCACTGTGCACCTCCCGACTTCCCAGCGTCCGGACTCGCAGGCACCGGAACTCGATTGATAATCGTTCTGTTCGTGCTCACCAGATACTTCGCGGCAAACTCGCGCACTTGATCCGGCGTGACCTTGGTAAGTTCGTCCGGCATGTTGAACACGCTCTCGAAACTCCCGGTGAATAGCACCGCGTGTGAAAGCGCCGAAGCCCGCGTAATCGGAATTTCCAGCTGCCCGTACGAATCCGAGCGCATCTTAGTGACCACGCGATCCAAATCCTGTTGGCTCGGTCCTTTGGCGGACAATTCACGGATGGTCGCATCGTAGGCGGCAAGCAACTGGTCTTCCGTCACCTTCGGCGGATACACGATGAAGGAAACCATCAGCGTGGGGCCGTTGTATTCGAACGGATTGCCCAGCGGCCAGTTCACGCCGCCATCCACGGAGAGCGCCACTTGCTTTTCTTTCACCAGTGCTTGGTACAGACGCGATGCCTGCCCGTTATGGAGCAGTTCGCCGGTCACGGCTGCAGCCAGTGAGCTTGACGAACGTGGCGGCGGCATGCGGTAACCAATCGCCAGCGCCGGAACTTTCGCGAGTTTGTCCGTTTCTATTTCACGACGTTCCGCGGTCTGCGGTTTTTCTTCCATCGTCGGCCGGGGAGGTGTTGGCCGCGACGGAATACCGGCGAAATATTTCTCTACTTTCTCATAAACTTCGTTGGGATTCACATCTCCAACGATCGCCATCACCGCATTATTCGGCGAATAGTACTGTTCATAAAATTTCTGGACGTCCTCGATTCTCGCGGCATTGAGATCCTTGAAATCTCCGTAGAAATTGTGTGCGTTGGGATAGGTGTCGAACGCCTTGCCCGGCAGGTCGATGGCAAAGAAAAACCCGTATGGCTGGTTCATCACGTTTACGCGGACCTCTTCTTCGACCACGTTCCGCTGGTTTTCCAGGTTCTTGGTCGAGAAATCCAACGTCTTCATGCGGTCCGCTTCCAACCAAAGCAAAGGATCCAACGCGGACACTGGAGCCGTTTCGATGTATTCGGTGAAATCGTAACGAGTATCGCCATTGTTCGTGCCGCCGCCGCTCTCAATCACGCGGTCAAACACTCCCTTCGGCGAATTCGGAGTGCCTTCGAACATCATGTGTTCGAAAAGATGCGCAAAACCTGTGCGGCCTTCCGGCTCCAGACGAAACCCAATGCGGTAGCTGACGCATATTCCAAATGTCGGCGCGGAATGATCTTCGGAAACCACTACGGTCAGGCCATTCGGCAGCTTCTTCATTGAGGTGGGCGGCTTCCACTCTTGGGCGCCTGCCGAACTCGCGAAACATAAAACGGCACACAGAACGAATAAGCAAAACGAACGTTTCATAATTCCGCCTTTCCTTTTGAAGACGGCGTCGCCCCGGCAAGCCGCAAGGTTTCACGCTACAAAGCGCACGGTATATTACCGCGCACCTTGGGCAACGCCGATGTAAATTCTTTGTCTCCTGTGATACTTTCGCGGCGCACTTCGCTAGCACAAGTTCGCACGGGAAAGGTTGACGCAACCATGATTCGATTAAGAATGCGGGCAGTCCGCAAGACTTCACTGGCCGCATTGTTCCTGTTAATGTTGGCGCTGCCGCAGACGCCTCTCTTCGCGCAAACATCATCAATCGTGAAGTGGGAAGAGCTGACAGCATCCGACTTCGTAGTTGCCATACAGCGGGCTCAACTCACTTGCATACTCCCGATTGGCATCCTCGAAAAACACGGTCCCCACCTCCCTCTCGGCACCGACCTGCTCAATATCAGGCACGTTTCCCTCGCCGCCGCGCAGCAGGAGTTTGCCATTGTTTTCCCCGAATATTATTTTGGACAGATTTTCGAAGCGCGCCACGAACCCGGCACCGTTGCTTACAGCGCAAAAATTCAACTCGAGCTTTTGCAGGAAACCACCGACGAGATGGCGCGAAACGGCTGCAAGAAAATCGTTATTGCCAATGGCCATGGCGGCAATGAGGACCTGCTTCCCTACTTTGCGCAAACCCAACTCGCCACGCCGCACGATTATGTGGTTTATGTCTTCCCGTTGCCGGAGCACCTCGACCAGCCCGGCCGCCCCTCGGTGAAAAATCCGGCTGACATGCACGCGGGCGAAACCGAAACGTCTCACATGATGATCTCGCGCCCCGATTTAGTTCACATGGACCGCGCCAAGGACGAATCGGGCGCCGATCAGCATCGCCTGAATCTGCCCGACACGCTGTACACCGGTATCTGGTGGTACGCGCGCTTCCCCAATCACTATGCCGGTGAAGGCGCGGCGGCCACCAAAGAACTCGGCGAATTCGACATGAAGGAATGGATCAGCGAACTTGTAACCGCGCTGCGTGCGGTGAAGTACGATACTGTAAGCCTCCCGTTGCAAAATGAATTTTACGAGAAGGCCAAGCATCCGCTTGGGACTAAATGAGCCACTAAGAATTCTCAGGAGAGAAAATTGTGAAGCGCTTTTTGCTCGCCTACGTTCTTGCCGCTCTGATAGCCGGCCCAGCTGGGACGCCAGAATATTCGATCCAGGCAATACGTTACGCCACCTCGCCCGACGTGCCGGTGTCTGAGCTTGTGATCGGCGCTCATAAGGACGAGAAAATCGACATCGCCATGGTTATTTGGCTGATTCGTGGCGGAGGCCACACCATTCTTTTCGATAGCGGCTTCCACCGCGACACTTTTATAAAGGATTTCCCGATGAAGGATTATTTGCGCCCCGATGAAGCCGCGCGCCTTGCCGGCGTGAAGCCCGAAGAGGTCACCGACTTGGTCATCAGCCACGCGCACTGGGATCACCTGGGCGGCATCGATCTTTTCCCGAAGGCTAATGTGTGGATTCAGAAGGACGAATATCGCTACTACACCATGGACGCATGGCAACCCGGCGGAGACCACGGCGGCATCGATCCGGAAGACGCCAAGCAATTAGTGCAATTGAACACCGAAGGACGCATCCGTCTGGTCGATGGCGACAACGTGGAAATTTTCCCCGGCATTTGCGCGTACACCGGCGCGCGCCACACGTACGCTTCCCAGTATCTGCGCGTCGAAGGAAACCCCACGTTCGTCCTGGCCTCTGACAATTGCTATCTATATCGAAACTTGTCGTCTCATATGGCCAGCGCGACTTTCACCGATGCCGACCACGCTGCGAATATCGCCGCGCAATCGCGAATGATAGAGCTTGCCGGCTCGCCTGATCGCGTGGTGCCCGGCCACGATACTCTCCAGTTTCAGAAGTTCCCCACCGATGGACGTGTGGCCACCATCAAACCAGCGATCGATCATTAAGCGATGAAAAGACTATCGTGCAGGATGAAGTTGCGTGTGGCCTGAAGATGGAATTGCTCGCGCCTCAATTAGCCGCTGCGAGCGAACGTGACGATGGCGTTCCAGAAGATGTTTCTGCGCGCGGCGTCCCCACGAGCGCACAAAATAATAATTCAAAGTGCCGCCAAAGCCCGCGCTAAGAACAGGAATCAGTCTGCCGGACCACTTCTCAGCCACTTCCGCCCCGACTTTCACCGCGATGCGATCGATAATTCGCGGAACCAGACGCTCGATGGCTTGCTTCTCCACAAAATCGCGTCCCAAGTCGAGTCCCGCCGCGCTGGCTGCGGCGATCCACAGGCTGTTCACTTCGTCTTCGGTGGAATATTCGAACCCGTATACCAAACTTAATTTCTGCAACATTCGAATAGTGATGGCCGAAAGAATTCCCGCATCCGGGATGATCGTCAACATCCCGCCCATTCCCAAACCCAAGCCCTCCAGCGTCGCCGTCCTGGTGGAAGACTTGATGATGCGGTTGGCGATCGGCGTAATCACTTCCTCGCCGAGATAGAACATGTCGCGCCAGGACTCAATCGGCAGCTTGTGTGCGCGCTTGATGTGTTTCAGGAATTTTTGCGGATCAACTTGGACCGTTTCGTAAGCTTTGCGAAATCCTGCAGCGGTAGAAGTCTGCATCAACCGGGCGAGCGCTGAATCTTTTTTTCGTAGTGGCATGCTAATTTGATGCGCCGAGCCGTACCCAGGTAACGCAGGCTCAACATGCGAATTCAGCATAGCAGGTTTGCGCCCAGCCATACAAAAACCAGTTCAACGCGACCGTAACTGGCGCGCGAACCTAAGCTAAACGGTCGCTAGTCAGCTCGCTCCCGCGCCTACCAGGTGAATCTCGCCCTCAGTTGCATGTGCCGCGAGCCGCCGGAGCCGATCACCGGGTTCGAACTCGCAACGTCAGGCGTAGCGATCACGGTCCCAACGTTGCTGGGACTGAACAAATCGATGGTGCCATTCTCCCTGAAGCAGCCAGCGTTCGCCAACATGTTCACCGCACCCTGCCCACCCGCTTTCTGTGCAACAGCAATGCATTGAGGATTCCCGCCGGTCAGGTTACCGCTGGCGTCGGTCGTAAAATCGGTTTTATACGCACGACTGTCTAGATTTCACATACTCGCGGGAGAGCTATTTCGGGGACCCACTTACTGCGCGGATAAAGCTTGAACTGATTCAGATTTCTTCGCGGGATATAGCGACGCGAAAATCGCGAATGCCAGCAGCGTGCAAATGAAATCCAACGCGCTTCCTTCCGGCCCCACCGTGCCTCCCGTCAACCATCGTGGCCCGTGAAGGCTGGAATTCAAAAGATGGCCCGTTGCCATCATGCCACTATCCGGGACCGAGTAGATAAACGTCTCGGCGAAATCGCCAGCCCCGTGCAGTCCGATCGCGAACCACAAATTTCCCGTACGACGCAGCGTAAAACACGCAAACAGCGCAAACAGCACCACCGAAAGCGCTCCAATCCAATCCTCGCCCGCATTCGAAAGATGCACTGCTCCGAATAGTGCAGACAGAAGAATTGCTGCCGGCCAAAACCCCATCCCTGTCGCCAGCGTGAATAGTGCATAGCCGCGATATAAAAATTCCTCCGAAATCCCCACGAGCAAAAATATAAATCCCCAAATGGCCGCGTACTTTAGAATCGCCACTTGTGATAGGGCCAGCCCTCCAAAAGAAAAACCTCCCAGCGCGCGCATGATCATAATCTCGGTGGACACCAGCGCGAGTCCCCCAACAATTCCCTGCCAGAATAATTTTCCAAACGCCCCTTCGAGCGGGATGCCGTAGCTGAACGAGTCCTGCTTTTCAATGCGGCTCATGATGAACGCGGCCAGAAATGCCAACACCGTCTGCGAAACTTCCGCAACGAATCCGAACATAGGAGTAATGACGCCCGCTTGTGCTTGATTCCCCATTGCAACGATCGTCGGGTTCTTCGCTAGAAGAAATTGAAGGCCAGTCTGCATCCCCATGAAAAGCGCCACAAAAATAAAGAAGCGCCAACCCGCGCGAATCCCGTTAGGCCCCACAAATATCGTGCGCAACACAGATGTCTTGGGCCTTTCGAAACTCGTTTCCGTCATTTTAGGTTCCGTCATTCTTCGCCTGCCCTCGCGCTGGTTGATGCCGCGCCCGCAGCATAATTCAACTCCAGGCATACCGCAAAGACCGACACATTCGCCCTTGCAGAGTCGCCAAAGCGCCATGAATAATTCCCAATCTTGCTGGAAATCCAACCCGCCCGCTCGTCCTTGGGTGTCAACGCAAAGTAGAAATGTCCGGGTTTTCGCAAGATAGAAATGTCCGCTTCCATGGCCTTCTCCGAGGGTGACTGCAGGTACATGGTATTTGGGTGTGATTTTGTTTTTGGGTCTCTCTGTTCTTTCCGCAAGTCCTGGAGGCCGTGGGTCCGGAAGGATTGCGGTCGCTCGCGACGGTTCTGGACAGGAGCGCAGGTGCAGAAAGCGCCCCTGGTAGCGCAAACGGTGGCTTCCATCCAACCGCCGTTCGATCTCTACCGCAGCTCCACAAAGCCCTGCGCAAACTTCTTCCCGCGCTACCTCCCAGCGATTTCCGTCCCAACTGACCGTGTGGTCCGGAGCGACTTGGCGGGCCACACGCACGCTCAGAATTTCCTCCGGGTGATGTTCTGGCCCCAGTCGTCGATTCCCGCCAGCCGCATTTCCTTCACCAGACGGTCCTGAAGAGTTTCAAACTATCGCCCTCCTCCGCAACCATCCTGAGTCCAAAAAACGTCAGAGACGCAACCAACCATTTTCGCGACGAATTTGTAGGAGATCACCTTCAAGAATTGAGGCGGCGTGGACCACTGACAAACGGATTGCCACGCTCGTAAAAACGAAGAAGCCTGTGAGCTTCCACCCTGATTCCAATGCGCACGCTGACTCCAATCTCCCCCGTAGGTTTCGCTTCAGTACCCAACCAAAGCGGACCTTTGGCACACAAGTCCACCCCGTCCAAACTTCGAGTAATGCGCAACGCCGCAGCCAGCCGCCCAGGCCCGCGCGAAAGTTCAGTCAGAGGCGCCGCCTTTTTGTCGGCGCTGTCGGCCGATCTGTTGCCACGCCCTCTTCTCGACGGTTTTTCGGCGCGATGCAGCTGCATCCAGTCGATCCCTTCGAGCGGCTCCAACCCGCGCAAAAGAATCCCTTCACCGATTCCTTCGCGCTGTCCGGAAACGTTCAGCATGAAATGGTTGCCATAAATAAAATAAACGTACGCGTGGCCGCGCTCCAGAAAAAGCGTCCGGTTGCGCGGCGTCACTCCGCGAAAGGCGTGGCAAGCCGCATCGCCGACGAGGTAGGCTTCGGTCTCGACGATTCGCCCGCTGAGCCGCACATGCGGCAAGTCATGCACCAGCGTCTTCCCGATCAGGAAACGCGCCAGTTCGACGGTATCCATTGGCAGCTCGCTGCGACGAAGGGGGCGAATGCGAATTTTAGTGCGAGCGAGCGTCATGCGTTTCGTTCTATCATACGAACGGTTCGCGCGCGGCTCACATTATTTCTGGATCCCGCTGGTGAGATAGATGAACGACAAAATCCCAGATAAAGACCAAGCTTGGCCGGAGCTCCCGTTTGCGGAGTGGAAAGATACTTGCGCTACTCTGCACATGTGGACGCAGATCGTTGGAAAAGTGCGGCTGGCGCAAAGTCCGCTAATCAATCACTGGTGGGAAGTTCCGTTGTACGTTTCGGCGCGAGGGCTAACCACGTCGTCGATTCCCCGCCCCGGAGGAAATTTCGAGATTAGTTTTGATTTCATCGATCACCGGCTCGATGTCAGGACCAACCTCGGCGAGTCGAGAACGATTTCCCTGTATCACCGGACCGTAGCCGGATTCTATCGCGAGTTCATGGAGATGCTGCGCTCGCTGCGTATCGACGTAAAAATCTGGCCGATGCCCGTAGAAATACCGAACCCCATCCGCTTCGACCAGGATGTAACCCACGCCCGCTACGATCCCGCTTACGCCAATCGCTTTTGGCGGATTTTGGTCACGCTGGATTCGATATTCAAAGAGTTTCGCGGAAAATTTATTGGCAAGGCCAGTCCAGTGCATTTTTTCTGGGGAAGTTTCGACATGGCGGCCTCGCGTTTTTCTGGCAGGCGAGCGCCAGAGCGTCCCGGCGCGGACAAAATAACCAAGGAAGCGTATTCGCACGAAGTGAGCAGCGTGGGATGGTGGCCGGGCGGAGGCGACGTAACGAGTCCGATGTTCTACAGCTATATCGCCCCAGAACCATCTGGATTTCGCGAAAGCGCTGTGCGTCCGTCCAAAGCCTTCTTCGACGCAAAACTCGGCGAATTTTTGCTTTCGTACGACGACGTCAGGACGGCCACTGATCCCAAGGCGGCATTGCTCGATTTTTGCCAGAGCACCTACGAAGCCGCCGCCATAAATGCCAAGTGGGACCGCGAATCCCTCGAGAGGAAACCCGCCTAAAGCAGCTTCCTGTTCCTATCGCAGCTTCAAAAATGTCGCCAAAATAGTACTAGATACTCTTTCCCTACACGCTCCACGCTAGTCATAGATGTTAGCGCGGCCGCTCTCTTATGATTCAAACAGCAGCGCCATGGACCAGCCGACCAATCCGGGTAGAGGTGTCTCCGGCGCAGGTGTGCCTACGCCGCGCCATTCTCGCGGCCCAAGCGGGAGCCACGATACTGTTTTGCTCAGCGACGCCCCCGAGAATAATTTCGCCGAAACCGTAGTCGCGCCCGTAGCGCCATTCCAAGTTGCAAACCTTAGCTCCACCGCCCTTGCCGCGCTCAGCAAACGCTACGACATTTTGGGCGAAGCCGGACACGGTAGCATGGGCAACGTTTACAAAGCGCGCGACCGCGAGACCGGGGAAACCGTCGCGCTGAAATTGTTGAAACCAGAGATCGCTTCCGACCAGGCCATGATGGAGCGGTTTAAGAACGAGCTTCTTTTCGCGCGCAAGATTACGCACAAAAATGTTTGCCGCATGCATGAATTCAATCGTGTAGGCGGCATCGCTTACACCTCGATGGAATTCGTGGAAGGCGAGAGCCTGCGATCGGTGCTCAACCGATTTGGCGGGCTGCCTCAGCGCAAGGCCGTGAATCTGGCTTTGCAAATTTGTTCAGGGTTGAAGGAAGCGCATGCGCAAGGGATCGTCCACCGGGATTTAAAGCCCGAAAACATTATGGTGGACGCCAACGGCAACGTGAAGATCATGGATTTTGGCATCGCGCGTTCGATGGAGGCGGTAACGCGTATGACCGGATCAATGGTCGGCACGCCGCAATACATGGCCCCCGAGCAGGTTGGCGGGAAACCAGTCGATTACCGCACCGATATTTACTCGCTGGGATTGATTTTGTACGAAATGTTTACGGGTTCGGCGGCGTTTCAGGCCGATAATCCCGTCGCGGTTGCGCTGAAGCAAATGCAGGAAGAGGTAATTCCTCCACATCAGATCGATCCGGCAATCCCTGCATATATTGAACGAACGATCTTGAAATGCTTGTTGAAAAATCCGGTAAATCGCTTTCAGACGATCGCACAACTGGAAAACGCGCTAAATGGGTCGGAGGGGCAGAATCCCGCTAGTGCCGCGTCGCCCGTTCGAGCGGCAAACGTGCCAAGAGTTGTAAGCGCGCCTGCCACTGCGCGCAGCGCGACACCTTCGCTGCCGCCCGCAGCAACACAACGTAGAGGAGTTTCACCGATTGTTTGGATCCTGCTGGGCGCAGCAATGGTCTTAGGCGCGCTCGGAGTTTTGAACGGTATCGCCAAGAAAAAAACGGCCGTAGAGATGATTCCGCCACCGGCTGCGCTTCCTGCGCCGGTCCCACCAGACTTTGCTTACGTGAGTTCGCCAGCGAAAAGCTCGGCGGCTGTTTCAAAAGTGAAGCCAGCAGACGCAGAGCCCTCCAACTCGATGTCGTCTGCCGACCCCGGCAGCGAACTTACAGTTGCGCCGTACACGAATTTCAAACCTGAGGTTGCGAAGAACAACGCAACACCGGAGCCAAAATCGGAGCGCCAGCCCCCGGAAATTTTCCCGCGCATGGAAACAGGGCCGGTCAAGAAACCCTTTAGACCGTCGCCTGGCGCGGCGGCCGCAACGCTTCGCGCCGATGCAGCCGCGAAAAACAGTAGAAAGAATCCTGCAGCAAAGAAATCCGCGCAGCCTGCACCTTCAAATTCACCCGTTACGGGAGCTTCAACGGCGGAAACCTCGAAAGCTTCGTATTTATGGGTGGGCCGGTTCCAGCGAGAAGATCGCGCCAAAGCGGCGGAGAAGAAGATCTCTGCGTTAGGCCTGCCTGCGGCGGTGCTCCCGAAGCATGGTGACGACGGAGATTTTTACATAGTTTACAGCGGACCTTATCTGAACGAAAAAATTGCAGGTGCGATGGAACAACTCGAAGCGAAAGGTTTCTCTAACGTGCGTGCAGTACCTCTTCCGCTGGCCGATAAGAAGGCGAAACAATGACGACAATAAGCTTACAGGAGTCAGCGACGATGCAGACCGCATTCGGGGCGCGCAGCGACACCGGGCGTGCTCGCGGAAATAACGAAGATAGTTTCGCGCTCGCTCCTGAGCTGAATCTGTTCGTGCTCTCGGATGGAATGGGCGGCCTCGCAGCGGGTGAGGTCGCGAGCAAGTTGACCAGTGAAACTGTTATCGCTCATTGCCGCGAAGCGGCAGTAAATCCGTCGCTGCCGTTGAACGGAGAAGAGCTGGATGGAATGTCTGCGCATTCGAACAGATTGGCCAGCGCGATACGCACCGCAAACCGCGTGGTGTACGCGGCCGCTCAAGGCAGTGAAAAGAAACGCGGCATGGGCGCAACAGTTGTGGCTGTGTGGTTCGTGGACGAAGTGCGTGTAAGTATCGCGCACGTTGGTGACAGCCGTATTTACGGGCTGCGTGGCGCCGATTTCGTGCAACTCACCGAAGACCATTCGTTCGTAGCGGAACAGGTCCGGCGCGGCATGATGACCAAGCACGAAGCCGAAAACAGCAATATGCAAAGCGTGTTGTTACGCGCTCTTGGTGTAGAGCCGCAAGTGCAGGTCGATGTTTCCGAAAAAGATTTGTTGGAGGGTGACACTTTGCTGCTCTGCTCGGATGGGCTGACGCGAGAGCTTTCGAACGCGCAAATTTCCGCAACGTTGGCAGAAATCGAAGATCCTCAAGAGGCGGCCGAGCGGCTGATTGAGATGGCGAACGAAGCGGGCGGCGGAGACAACATCACGGCGGTGGTTGTCCGCTATGTGCCAAAACCGCGAGGGGCGTTCAGGCGAATCGGGAAATGGTTTAAGGGGTCCGAAAATCGGTGACTGCGCAGCACTCGGAACTGGGTGCGCGACGATTGAAAATCAGGAGGCGCTACCATGTCAAAATTAGTTCTTAAATTCGAGAGTTCAGTATTGAAAGAAGTAGCTGTGGGGACAAAGGAAGTGAGTATCGGTCGCTCGCCAGAGTGCGGAATCGTGATCGACAACCCAGCGGTATCGAACTATCACGCGCGTGTGTTCAGCGAAGAAGGGCGCATGATGCTGGAGGATTTTGGAAGCTTGAACGGAACCTTTGTGAATGGGCAGCGCGTGAAGATGGTCACGCTGAAGCCGGGCGATTCCGTTGCCATCGGAAAACACACTATCGTTGTTACGGACTCGAGCGAAGTCAGAGGAACCGCGCCGGGCGGTTCGAATGGCAACGCCTGGCCCACAGTTCCGAAAATTAACGAAACGGTGATGCTAGATACGAAAGAGCGTCGCGAGTTTTTGCGTCAGGTGGCGGCAGCAGGAGAGAGCGCACAGGTAGCGCCGGGCCGATTGAAATTACCAACACTGCTGGTGCGCAAAGGCAAGACCGATTTGAAGGAGTACACCCTCAGCGACAAATTGACCGTCATTGGCAAATCCGCCATGGCGACGATCAAGCTGAAGGGATGGTTTGCTCCTAGAGTTGCAGCGCAGATTACTCGCCGCGAGGACAATTCGTTTTATATCGGCAAGGCTGAGAAGATTCCGACGGTGAACGGCGTTTCGATTGCGCAACCAACCAAACTGTCGTCCGGCGACGTGGTTGAGGTTGCGGGAATCGAGCTGGAATTTATCTTCCGCGACTGACGCGAGGCTCGGAAACCGCTTTTTCATCTCGGGCGTTCTGTGTCGGCAACTTCAGTTACCATCCCGTTGGTACTACGGTTCTATAGGCATCACCTTCCGCGCCCGCTAAATTTAGGATGTTAAGGGCCCCTCACTGATCGAGACTTGGGAGGTCAACCCATGGCCACAGCTACACTTATCGCGCCGGAGCCGGCCGTTTCATCTCCGCCCAAATCGGGTCGGAATTTGCGACGGCGCGAGCGGCTGAAGATATCGTTGCCCCTGGAAGTCCGGCCATTCGACGCTCGATTTGCAGAGATTGCGGATGTGGGCGAGGTGCTGGACTTTACGCGCGATGGACTCTACTTTGCGACCTGTATGCCCCATTATTTCAAGGGGATGCGGCTGCTTGTGACCTTCCCGTTTGGGGAGAAGATCTCAGCACACAAAAAGTTTCTGGGCTCTATCGTGCGGATGGAGAATCGCCCTGACGGGACCTTGGGAATTGCCGTCCGATTTCTGCTTTAAATCGTCTTCACGTTTCCGTTTAGACATCGCGCCGGGGATAGCGCTTGTACGTCCGTCTGGCCGCAGAGACAATATTAATTAGCAGCCTAACGGCCGGCGCTTGGGGGAACGTAGTTCAGCCGAGCTGTCGCCGGACGCAGAAAGCTAAGGACACCGTGATGCAAAGCTCAAGTGACAAGAAGAAGGGTCTTGGGGCTCCTTCGCCCGCAGTTCAAGAAGCCGAACGGCGCATTGCGGAGCGCCACATGTTTACGGCTGGTGCGGAGGTTGTCGAGCTGAAGTCAGGAGCGCGCTTCTCGACACGTACGACTGACCTTGGACCGGGTGGCTGCTTCGTTGACACGACGGTTCCCTTCCCAATCGGGTCAAACGTTCGGATCACTTTGAACAAGGGCACCAAAGCATTTGCGACACCGGGCACAGTGGTTTATTCGCAGCATGGATTGGGTATGGGCATCGCTTTCACCGAGCTGGATGCGGAGAAGCGACTGGAACTGGCGGACTGGATAGCGGGCGTTACTGTCGAGCGTCCTGCGGCACACGAAGTGGCACGCGCGCCAAAAGATTCGAATCCCAGCAAGGGTCGTGAGTTTGTGGCGCTAGTTCGGCTAGTTCGACTCATGATTGGAAAAGGCATTTTGACCGAAGCCGAAGGCGCTTCTGTCTTGCACGATCCCGTTCTGTAGTCACCGCGCGGTAAAAAATCCGGCCTGGCGACCTGGGGTGAAGCTCCAACCCCGCCTAAATGTTCATTTTGGGATTTTTTGACGATTCCTGCCGATTCAGGAAAGAAATGCTTAGTTCACGTCAGATTTACATTCCGTTAGTATATTAAGTGCTTTATTTTGTTCGTCCTCCTCGCCTACGCGATGGCAATTGGAGTGCAGCCCATGACCGGGGGTATCAATGGGAGAACGAAGAAAAGCAAGACGATACGAGCTTTACCTTCCGGTACAAGTCTGCCTCCCACGCCAGCGGCCGGTTGAATTTTATACGGGCCAACTCCGCGACGTCTCACGCTCAGGTATTTTCTTCCATTCTCATATTCCACTCGATCATGGAGCCGCCCTAGAGCTAACTTTTTCGTTGCCGGCTGAGAGGGACCGCGGAACCTCGGTGTTAGTGCGTGCCAGTGCGAAGGCCTTGCGCGTGTCGGAGTTGCCTGGCGATGGCGTGCCGGTGTATGGAGTTGCAGCGACCATCGACCGGATCGATTTTGTGCGGCCGGTTGTTTCCAGCGCAGCATAATTATCGGGCGATTCAATCTACCGAAATTGATTCCTGGAAAAAGAAGGCGCGGTTCTTCGGAGCCGCGCCTTTTGTTTTGTCTGCACTGGCATGGGGAAAACTCCGGTCATGTAAGTGTACTTCAGACTCTACAGTGCGGTTACAATAGAAATCGTCATCGGAAGATTCCATGCCCAAAGCAAGCGAAGCGCAGCGAGTGTTTGAGTTAGAGCGCGAAACCTTGTGCGCACTTTGCATACGCGGAAGCGCTAACGCGCGGCAAACTACTGTGATGCGCGAATTGTCTAATCACGTCTGGCAGGATGCCGAACACCGTGTGGTATTCGAAGCGATTCAAAGACTCAGCAGCAGCGACCCGAAACTTTTGCAAGAACAGCTCCCCGCGCAAGCTACGCGCATGGGGTTTCCGGACGTGAGCTGGGACAACTACTTCGCGCCGCAACCAGAAGCGGAAATCGATTTCGTTTCGTTGGTAGGTGAATTACTCGCTGCGCCGAAAGAAAAGAAATCTTAAACAAAAGAAGAAATACCCGTCTGAAGCTCTCTGCCCCGGCTGGCGCTCCGAATCGCTTATTTGCCGGTTAAGCCAAAGGCGCGGGAATGAAATTCCAGCGATACCGGAAAATGGTCCGCCACGTAATTCCAGTCGTGGCCGCCGGGATATAAATGGAATTCGTTGGGGATGTCGCGAGAGTCGAGTAGTTCGTGGAACGCTTTCGCTCCGGCGTCGAATCCGTAGTCGTCTTCGGTGCCGCAATCGAAATATATTTTCAATCCAATCGGGCGCGCGCCACTGTTAACAATAGTGAAGGGATTGTTTTGCCTCCAGTAAGCAGCGGCGGGCGGCGAACCGAAAGCACTGCCGAGAATGCGGTTGAGGATGGCTCCCTGATAGTCCGAGGCGCTAACGGTCGGGAGAGTCGCCAACAGTGCCGCGCTATGTGCACTCACCGAACCAAATAATTGCGGGTAGCGAAGCGCAAATCGAAACGCGCCGTAGCCCCCCATGGAAACTCCGCTCACGCCGCGATGTTCGCGACCGGCGTGAATGCGATACTGCTTCTCTATATAAGGAATGAATTCGTGAATGAAAAAATCTTCGTAGCGCACTTTTCCATCGCGCGAGTTGATATAGAAACTTCGGCCGGCATCTGGTGTGACGATTAGAAATTCGCCGATTTGCTTTTGCGACCACAGATCGTTTATTAAATCCATCCCGCCTGAATTAACCAGAATTTCCGAATTGGAGCCTAGGCCGTGAAGGAAATACAGCACCGCATAATTTTGCTTACTGGAATCGTAACTCGGCGGAAGGAGGACGCAATATGGAACGGGGTGGCCGAGAATTTTACTCGGCATGGACCGGCATTCGCCGCGTCCGAGCGCAGCAGCTTGCGTTGTCGAGGAGATCACGCACCAGCCTGACCATAGAATTAAAAAAGAGCAGAAGACACTGGGCTTGGAAACTATTCCGCGATGGCGCGCGTGAGTTGGGTGCGCACAGCTACTCATACCTTAGAGCCTCGACGGGATTCAGTTTTGCGGCGCGCGACGCCGGATAAATACCAGCCGCGAGACTTACTACGATCGAGAACGCGATGGCACTGGCCACCATCCACCAGGGCACGGAAGATAAATCGATCGGAGGGAGGTCGCGTTTGTGCAAATACACATTGGTCCCGAATGTAAGCGCAGTACCAATCAGCCAGCCAAGTGTGACGCCGAAGATGCCGCCGAGAAGTCCCATCACGCCGGCCTCGGCGAAAAACAGCCGGCGAATATCGCGGTCCGCGGCGCCTAGAGCTTTCAGGATGCCGATTTCGCGGCGGCGTTCGAGAATCGCCATCACCAGGGTATTGACGATGCCGAGCGACGCAACCGCCAGCGCCAAGCTTCCGAAAATTCCCAGGAATAAATCGAAGACCGCAAAGACTAGCCGCAAACTTTTTGTGGCATCGAGAAGCGAAAAAGTGCCATAGCCCATTTGCTGGATCGCGTCTTCTACACTTTTCACTTGCGAAGGACTTTTCACGCGCACCGTCAGGCTCTCGTATGTTTGTTTGGAGCTGGAGCGCCGTAACAGCCCGCGCAGGTCATTGGCTTGGGCGACGCGCAGAATTTCGGCGACTTGCATCGGAATCAGCAGCCGTCCGCGGCCAAATGACCCCACGCTTGTTGCGGGTTCGGTCTCGACAATGCCGATGATGTGGAAAGTCTTTTCGCGCGGAAGGATCGAAAATCCGGGCGATTGTCCGGTCACTTCATCGGTAGAGTTTGCAGATGGTTTGTCAGGGTCACTTTTCTTCGGACTTGGCTCGGCGGGCAACGCTTGACGCTCCGCGTAACGCAGTACGAGGTTTTTTCCGATCAACGAATCAGGCTGGTTGGAAAGATCCTTCGCGAATTCGATCTGAAGAATCGCCTCGTCGGCATCCGGGCTGGAAAAGAAATTCCCTTTCATGCCATCGAAGGCGCCTTCTGTTTTTGCCGAGGGCGGAATTCCAGCGACGGTCGTGGAGAACGGCTTGCCTTCAAATTGTATTTCGGTGGGAAAACGAATCTCTGGATAAACTTCCACGACATTTGGGAGGGCGGCAATTTTCTGGCGCGCTTCGTCATCGAGGATCTTCGCCGGTTCTCGGGTTGCCGTTTCGGACTGTGCGGGGCGTCCGAAGCCTCGCTGATTCGCGCGCGAACTTACAAAAACCGCGTCGAACAGGCCCGACTTCGATAGCTTTTTGTTGGCGAGCTCCTGCAATCCGACTCCCAGCGATAGCATGGCAACGAGCGATGCGACGCCTACAGCGATGCCGAGCGTGGTGAGCGAATTCCTCAGCAACGCTTCGCGGAGGTTGCGGGCGGCTAGTTCGGTGAGGTCGCGCGTCTTCATATTTTGTTTCCGTCACTCAGCAGTTTTCCGTCTCCCATGGTGACGATGCGATGGGCATAGCGCGCCGCACGATCGCGATCGTGGGTGACCATTACAATAGTCATGCCAAGCGATTCATTAATTTCCTGCAAGAGATGAAGGATGGCGTCGCCCGTAACGCTGTCCAGATTTCCGGTGGGCTCGTCGGCCAGCAGAATTGTGGGGCGATTTACAAGAGCGCGCGCCAGCGCGGCGCGCTGCTGTTCTCCGCCAGACAATTCACTGGGGCGATGCGTCAAGCGAGCGGACAGGCGGACGCGTTCGACAGCTTCGCGCACACGGCTGGGGCGTTCGTCGCGATCCACTTCAGCCAAACGCAGCGGGAGTTCCACATTTTCTTCCAGCGTCATGCGCGGAAGAAGATTGAACGCCTGAAAAACCATGCCGACGGTGTGGTTGCGATGTTGCGCGAGGTCTGCGGAGCTCATTTCCGCGAGATTGCGCCCGTGCGCAAAAATCGCGCCGGAAGTGGGACGATCCAGTCCCGCCATCAAATTGAGCAGAGTGGATTTTCCGGAGCCGGAACTTCCGAGCAGCGCTACGAATTCTTTTGGTCGAATGGCTACAGTGACGTCATCGACCGCATGCACCAGCGCGTCACCCATTTGATAACTTCTGGAGACCCGGTCGGTTCGGATTGCAACTTCATTGGCTGATTCCGTCATTTTCCCCGCAACATTATTAGTACGGATGGCCGCGCAGATTAGTTACTTCAATCTTCTAAGAACACGCAGGTGGGTTATAGATTCAGATGGCCGTATCGCTCCGTCGAGATGGTTTCCGCTTTCTGCAATATTTTCGCTGGCGTCGCGCCGCGTGGATTGCTCCACCGCCCCGGTATTTTCAGGTTGCAATTGGGGCAGTGGCCGTCTTTCAGGCGGTTTTGCTGGACGTCATGCCAACCGCGACGGATTAGGAGCATCTTGCATGAAGGGCACGACGTGCTCGCCGCATCGGTGTGAATGTTTCCCTCATACACGTAGTGCAGGCCGGATTCCAGCGCGATAGCACGGGCGCGGTGCAGTGTTTCCGGCGGCGTTCGCGGCTTGTCCTGTAACTTAAAATCGGGATGGAAGGCGGTGAAATGCAACGGCACGTCCGGCCCCAGATTCTCCAATATCCAGTCGGACAGGCGGCGAAATTCCTCCGCTTCATCATTAAGTGTAGGGATTATCAAATTTGTAACCTCAAACCAGACATTCGTCTCATTCTTCAGCCATTTCAGCGTGTCGAGAACGGGCTGCAGGTGCGTCAGAGTGATGCGACCGTAGAAATTTTCAGTGAAGGCTTTCAAGTCCACGTTGGCCGCGTCAACCTGGTCGTAAATATCGTGGAAGGCGTCGTAGGTGATGTAGCCGTTCGTCACCATGACGGTGTTTAGGCCGTGCTTTTTCGCTGCGTGACAAATATCGATGACGTACTCGCCCCAAATAGTCGGCTCGTTATAAGTGAATGCGATCGACGGGCAATTATTTCCAATAGCAAGGAGCGCAACATCTTCAGGCGAAACGTGCGTGGAATGCACCTGGTCTGACCGGGACTTTGAGATGTCCCAATTCTGGCAGAAGAAGCAACCCATGTTGCAGCCGGCCGTGCCCATGGAAAAGACGCGCGTTCCAGGCAGAAAATGATTGAGGGGCTTTTTCTCGATGGGATCGATTTGAATAGCAGCGGGCGAAGCGTAACCAAGACTGTACAGTTTGCCGCCTTCGTTCACGCGAATGAAGCAGAACCCCGCCTGGCCATCGCCGATATGGCAATGCCGCGGACAAAGATAGCAATGCGCTTTGTTGTTAGGCTCGGCTTCCCACCAGCGTGCTTCGTGAAGAGAGGCGGTTTTTTGAAGGATTCTTAGATCTTCCATGGCATCGCGTCGACTAAGGCGACGCTAATGTTTATTATACGCCACAAGCGCGGTTCGCGAATTGCGGGTAAAACGCCGCGGAACAGGGATAATAGGAGCATGTCGGTGTGGCTACCGCGCTTCGGGCAGCGAACAATCTTGCGAGTCTTGGCAATCAGCGCGGCATTGCTGATTTTGCCGAGCGCCTTTGGCCAAGCTCCCCCACCGATTGTGGAATACAAGGAAGTGATTCCGATCACATCGGGCCAGATCCGCGACGGAAAAACTTGCATCAATTTTAATCCGGTAATGACCGCCGGAGATTTCTTCGACGGTTTACAGCGGCGCGAAACCGCGTCGGGCGATGAGTTCCTCAAGAATTCGCAGATAATCAGAACTTTCCCCGACCAAATTACCGTGCAGGTTCAGACGGCCATTAACATTTGCGACGCCGATATCTACACGGCTGCACCGGTGCCTTCTTTTTTCAATGACCTACGGTTCAAAGCGCAGTGGAAGCGCGGGCTGGTGATGCGCGCGGTTTCGCAGGTTACCGTGCAGCGCGTGATGTTTGCTTCCGAGGACGGCAATAACCGGCTGATGTTTCTTCTGAAAATTCGCGATCACGACGTGCCACTGACGGACCACCTGATCATTTCCGTAATGTCGCCGCAGGGGAAGCTGCTGTCGCGCATGTCTGGGAAACTTTAAGTCGCGGAAAAGGAAAGATGCCGGGCTGAAGGCCCCTGCGCTACATAAAAACCTTGGAATCTTGCGCACCGTTGGGCGCCTCGGAAAACGAAGCGGTTTAGAACTTCTGAGCGGCGCGCCGGATGGCCACCCATTCGAGAAAACGTTCCATGCGGGCGCGCTCTCGCCACATCAGGGCAAAGAATTTTCGCGCGTCGAGGTCAGCGGCTTCTTTGCCGAAAAACGTTTCCATTCGCCAGCAAATGTAGGGCGAGGCCCACGGGCGCAATCGATAGCCCTTCGAGATGATCCAGTAATAGCGCAGCGCGTTCAGCATTTCGCGCGCCCTACGCTCGAAGACCGGTGGCCGCGCGATGGTAGAATTAAGGCGTTCGCAAAAGGACCGTGATGACCGCGGAAGACCACTACTACGCTGGAATCGATTTTTTTGGCGAAGGCAAACTTGAATCCGCGATTGAAGAATACAACCGGGCGCTGGAGCTCGATCCAAAGTTGATCGACGCGCTTCATGGCCTGGCGCAAGCGTATCACGCCAAGGAAGATTTTAATCGCACGATTGAAGCCGCTCGACGGATTTTGGATTGGGAACCTGAAGACATCCTCGCTTGGACCACGATTTCACGCGCTTACCAGCGCCTGGGCATGATTCCCGAAGCCGAAGAAGCTGGCAACAAAGCGCGGATTTTAGGTTGGAAGCAGCAGTTGCGGGATCAAAAGGCGAAAGCGCAGTAGCCCGACAACATAGCGAGAAAAAAGGGGCCGAGTCACCAGGTGACTGCGGCCCCTTTTTGATATTTGTGACACCAAGTTTTACAGCGCGGCGCAGACCGACTTGACCTCGGTGTAATTCTTGAGGACTTCGTGGCCCATCTCGCGACCCCAGCCGGATTGTTTATATCCGCCGAACGGCAGCGACGCGTCGAACACGTTGTAGCAATTGATCCACACGGTTCCCGCGCGAAGCTTGGACGCGAGCGCATGAGCCTTCTTGATGTCGCGTGTCCAGATTCCTGCGGCAAGGCCGTACTCTGTGTTATTCGCTTTGGCGGCAATTTCGTTAATGTCGCTGAACGGAATCGCCGTAAGCACAGGCCCGAAAATTTCTTCCTGCACCACCTTCATCGTGTCGGTCGTATTGATCAGCACGGTGGGCTGCACGAAGTAGCCTCGATTCCCTGCTCGCGCACCGCCGGTGACCGCCTTGGCGCCTTCCTGCTTGCCGGATTCCAAGTAGCCGCACACCTTATTGAATTGCTCTTCGGAAACCAACGGGCCCATATCGACGTCGGGATCAAATCCCTGACCGATACGGATTTTGCTGGCGTTCTGCGCCACGCCGTCCACCACCTTGTCGAAAATTTTCTTGTCGATGAACAGACGCGAACCTGCGCAACAAGTCTGGCCTTGGTTGAAGAAAATCGCGCTGGCGGCGCCGGGGATCGCGGCGTCGATGTCGGCATCGTCAAGAATAATGTTGGGAGACTTGCCGCCCAGTTCCAGCGAAACTTTCTTCAAGTTGCCCGCCGCGGCGTGAATAATGAGCTTGCCGACTTCCGTGGAGCCAGTGAACGCGATCTTATCGACGTCGGGATGCGCGGCCAAAGCGGCGCCAGCTGTTTCGCCGAAACCGGGAACGATATTTACGACTCCTTCGGGGAATCCCGCTTCCATGATGAGTTCGCCCAGTCGCAGAGCGGTGAGCGGCGTTTGCTCCGCAGGCTTCAGGATCACGGTGCAGCCAACGGAGAGAGCGGGAGCGAGTTTCCAGGCGGCCATGAGCAGCGGAAAATTCCAGGGAATGATTTGTCCAGCGACGCCCACCGGCTCGCGCACAGTGTAGGCGTGGAATTTTCCCTGCTTCGCCAGGCCTAGCGAAATCGTGTTGCCTTCAATTTTCGTGGCCCAGCCTGCGTAGTAGCGGAAATGATCGACGGCCAGCGGAACGTCGGCAGCGCGCGCGACCTTCAGCGGCTTGCCGTTATCCAGCGATTCGAGTTGCGCAAATTCTTCGGTGTGCCCCTCGAGCAGGTCGGCGAGCTTCCAAAGCAAACGTCCGCGCTCGGAAGGAGAAATTTTCGACCACGGGCCGGTCTCGAAAGCAGCGCGGGCCGCTTTCACGGCCCGGTCGATATCTTCTTTGTCGCCCGCCGCAACATTGGCGAGGACTTCACCAGTCGCGGGATTGTATGTCGCAAACGTTTTGCCGGAGGCTGCATCTACCCACTTTCCGTTGATCAGAAGCTTGCCTGTCTTAGATACGAAACCTGTAACGCTGCTATCGGGTTGAACTACTGCTGTCGCCATGTGATTTCCTCCACTTAATTGAAATAGGAATTTTGAAGCTTAAAATTTTCGCGGAACTGAGTTGGTATCCTGGCATAACTCGCAACGTAAGCGCACCTGCGCTCAAAAGACGTCATCTCGACTAACGGGCTGATGGCTTGATTAAAGTTACTCCGGCGCGACGCAAAATTCAAGTGTGCGTCGTCGCATGGTATAACGCTTTTCGACCTTAAGACGAGACGCGGCGGACCCAGATGCGTTCGGTGGCGGGTTTGCCCAGGTGAACGCGAGCGGCGCGATGCGCGATGGACACGGCCATGGTTTCGTCATATTCGCGCTGATGGACGCGGACGTGGGTGCCGGGACGAAGCTGCAGACCTTCCATGAACTCGAGAAACTTTGGATCCTTCTCGAAAACACGCAGCACTTCGTAAGAGCGGGATACCTCAGCATCGGATAAGCGTACTGCGCCGAATTTCTTGCGCAGCTTCGACATGCCCCCGAAAAGCGGCACGCCATGCGGGCAGCGGACGTCGCGGCCAAAACGTTTCAACAAAAGTTCGGCCACTTCCGGCGAAATGCCATGTTCAAGCCGCTCGGCCTCTTCGTGCGCGCGCGACCAATTGATGCCGATCACTTCGGTAAGAAGTTTTTCGGCGAGACGGTGGCGAAGCACAAGATGCTGCGCGATTCCCTTCCCCTTTTCGGAGAGCGATATGCGGCCTCCGCGCATAACGCGCAAGTAGCCCGTGCGCGTCATGCGTTTCAACGCGGCAGTCACCGCGGGAGGAGTTACGCCGAGGTCTTCCGCTAAACGTGCGCTGATCGGTACTTGCTCTTCCTGTACGATCTCCCAGATAGCTTTTAGATAATCTTCCTGGGAGACGCTGGTTTTTTCGCGGCGCAAAATGCCTCGCAGTCTTTGGCGCAGGGTAGAGCTGAACGCTAGGGCTTAGGTTGTTCGGCTCGCAAGCGAGCCGCCAATTCCTTCACCTTGCGTTCGATATCATCGCAAATGCTGCCGTGTAGTTCTATAGCCTCGCCAAAAAGGATCGCCAATGCGCCAGTCTTCAAACTCTTTGCCAGCAAATAGAGAGTTACCGGGAATCCCTGACATATTTACGATCAGGTCCGGAGTCTTCAGCCTATGAGTGCGCCGGCCTTTTGAGAATTGGCCTTCGTAGGAGATGCCGCGTTCGCGTGGGACGCGCTGCGTGGTGTTGTCAATGAATCCGAGCGGATGGACGCCGGCGCTTTCGGGCGCGACGATGTCGGAAGCGTCGTGGCGCGCGATCGCTTCGGCCGTCTGGCTGCGGACACAATTGGCTATGCACACGAAAAGGACTTTTACAGGCTCGGGCATGGGCGTCGGCTAGGTAGCGTCGTTCGCGATGCTCAGAAAATATTCGTGGATAGAAGGATCTTCGCTCAGTTCTGGATGGAATGTCGAAGCTAGAATCTTTCCTTGCCGCACGAGAACTGGATGGCCGGCATCTTCAGCGAGGACCTGCACGCCTTTGCCGACCGATTCGATAATCGGCGCGCGAATGAAAACCATTTCCATGGGCTCGGAGCGAAGTTTAGTCTGTCCCAAGTGAACATCGCTCGCGAGCTGGCGGCCATAGCCGTTGCGAAGGACGGAGACATCAAGCAGCGCAAGCGATTCCTGCGTGGGGCCGTGAACTTCGCGCGCTAGAAGAATCGTTCCGGCGCATGTTCCGAAAAACGCGCCCCCGTCCGAGGCAAACTGTTTTAGCGAATCGAACAAGCCTTCTTCCGTCATTACTTTCAGATGCGTAGTGCTCTCGCCGCCCGGCAAAATTACCCCAGAAACGTCCTTCAAATCTTCGGGGCGGCGGACGTAGGTGTAGGACGCGCCAATGCGATCGAGCATTTTGGCGTGCGCCTCGTAGTCACCTTGAATTGCGAGTATGCCAATGGTCATTTTTCTTTGCGCAAAAAGATAGCTTGCCAGCAGTTCCCTAACGCCTACCAGCCGCGCGTTTGCATCAAATCTTTTTCTTCGAGCTGACGGATATCGAGACCCTTCATTGCGTCGCCCAGCTCTTCGGAAGCTTCCAGCACCACTTTCGGATCCTTGTAATGCGTAGTCGCTTTCACGATCGCGCGAGCGCGTTGCGCCGGATCGCTGGACTTGAAAATGCCGGAGCCGACGAAGACCGCTTCAGCGCCCAACTGCATCACCAACGAGGCGTCAGCGGGAGTGGCAATGCCGCCCGCCGAAAAATTCGGTACCGGGAGTTTTCCGTTTTTCGCAACCCACTGAATCAGTTCAAAGGGCGCGCCCAGCTCCTTAGCTTCGTGCACCAATTCTTCTTCGCCCAACAACGTGAGCCGCTTCATCTGGCTCACAATGGTGCGGATGTGGCGCACGGCTTCCACGATGTTGCCTGAGCCCGCTTCCCCTTTCGTGCGAATCATCGCGGCGCCTTCGGTGATGCGGCGGAGCGCTTCGCCAAGGTTTCGCGCGCCGCAAACAAACGGCACTTTGAAACCGTGCTTCCAGACATGATGCTCGTCGTCCGCCGGCGTCAACACTTCGCTCTCATCGATGTAATCAACCTCGAGCGATTCCAAAACTTGGGCCTCGGCGAAATGGCCGATGCGGACTTTGGCCATCACCGGGATGGAAACCGTGTTCATGATTTCGCGGATGATGCGCGGAGCGGCCATGCGCGCCACGCCGCCGTCCTTGCGAATGTCGGAAGGCACGCGTTCGAGCGCCATCACAGCGCAAGCTCCGGCCTGCTCGGCAATGCGTGCCTGCTCGGCGTTTGTGACGTCCATGATCACGCCGCCTTTCAACATTTCCGCCAGGCCCACTTTCACGCGCCACAAATTATTGTTCATCAGATCCATGATGTTTCTCCTGTTCTCAAATCAAAATTAAGAGCTTTTGTTGTCACGAGCAATCTCTGCTGTGTTTTCCCCGCGCGATTCCCGGGGCTCGATTATCACAAAACGTCCGCGTCCGCGCGCTAGTACTTGTCCAGCTTGATTGCGAATTTCCCCCACATGATGCAAGTTGCGTCCGGACTTTTCCACTTCATGCGCTTCGACGATTAAATCCTCGTCAACCCTAACAGGCTTCAAGTATTCCACATTGAGTTCGGCAGTAACCGCGCGCACGCCACGGAAGCGATTAACCTTGCCCATCACTTCATCGAGCACGGTTGCGATGATACCGCCGTGGATGAAACCGCCACCGCCCTGATATTCCGCTCCAAGTCTGAAATTTCCCACAATGCGTCGTGCGCTATCGTCTTGCTCAAACGTGAGCAGCATCCCGCGAGTATTCGCGCCACCGCAGCCGAAACATACATTCGTCGGATTGGGTTCGAGCAGCATATCGCTAAACGAAAGCAACGCGAGATGGCGAGTCGTTTCGCGCGCCTCGCTGACGCTTGCGTATTTCAAGCTTCAGGAGTTCGCTGAACGTCTGCACCCCTTTGGCGATGCGTTTCTCGTCGAGCCCTGCGAATCCAAGCCTCAAAGTATTGGGCTGCGGATTCTGCAGATAGAAATATCGGCCGGGGACGAACACCACGCCGCGTTCGCGGAGATGAATCAGAAGTTCGCCGGAATCGAAGCCCGGGGGCAAAGTAACCCACACCGACATTCCGCCCTCGGGACGCGTCCAAGTAGTTTCTCCTGGCATATATTTCTGAAGCGCGGCTTCGATTGCTTCCAACCGTCCGCGATAAATTCGCTTCATCTTCGATAGATGACGCGCCAGATACCCGCGGCGCACAAATTCCGCCAAGGTGGCCTGCGCAAGTTGGTCTGTATGCAGATCGGTTGATTGCTTCACTAACCTCAATCGCTCGATGGCATCTTCCGGGCCGATACACCAGCCGACCCGCAATCCAGGAAACGCAATCTTCGAAAAACTGTCGATTTGAATTACGTTTCCGGCGCGATCGAGCGACTTCAGAGATGGCAGCGCGGTGCCACGAAGGCGCAGACGCGCATAAATTGCGTCTTCAATAATTGGCACTTGATAGTGCGACGCAATTTCCAAAATGCGGCGGCGTTCCGCCAAGGGCAGCGTTGTGCCGGTTGGATTATGAAAATCAGGCGTAACGAAAATAAACTTCACGCGATTTTGCAACAGCACCGATTCCAGCGCATCGAGATCCATCCCCACGTGGCCTGCCGGACGAGCATTTGTTTCCACGCCAACCGCCAGCATGCGCACGCGCGCTCCGGCAAAAATCGCCACCGCGCCGGGATACGCAGGATTTTCCAGCGCTACCGAATCGCCGGGGCGCAAGAAAGCTTTGCAGACCAGATCGATAGCCTGTTGACAGCCATCGGTAATAAGAAGCTGCTCGCCGCGAAGGTGCAGTCCGTCGGCGCGAAGAAATTCGATCAAGACGCGCTTGAGCGGCTCATAGCCATCGGACGAGCCAAGCTGCAACACCCGTCTGCCGTCATTTCGCAGAACCGCGTTGCAGCAGCGTCGGAATTCCTCCACCGGAAAAAATTCCTCAGAGGGTCGCGCGGTAATAAACGCGATCGAGTCAGCCGGAACTTCGGGCATCAACCGCGTTAGATTTTCGTCGCCACGCTCATCGGCAAAGATCGATTCCCAACGCATGCCGCCGCCATTGCCGTTCGTGCGCGGGGGCGGAGTGAACTGTTTGGTCGGAACGCCACAAATATAAGTACCGCGGCCCACATGCCCCTGAATCATCCCTTCGGCTTCAAGCTCAGCATACGCATTCGCTACCGTAGTCCGGTGCACTCCAAGCTGCGTGGCTAATTCGCGGCTTGCAGGAATTCTGTCGCCGGAGCGAAGGTCTCCAGAATGAACCAGGGCGCGCAGTTGGTCCCGAAGTTGAACGTAAAGAGGTATGTGACTCTCCGGCTGTAAATGTAGTGGAAGCATTGGCTCGTCCTTGTAGGCCAATATAAAGAACTAATTATAGCTGTAAAGAGCCAATTTGTCTCGCGGGGGTTGGATTAGCTTGTAGGTTCGGCCCCTCCTGAAGAGCGTAGCAGGAAGCGTTGGATCTTTCCGGTAGCGGTTTTGGGCAACTCGGAGACGAAGCGAAATTCGTGCGGGCATTTGAAACCGACCAGCCGTGTGTGGAGCCAGCCGTTGATTTCGCTGTCCAGGCCGCCGGACGGAGTGATTAAACCTGGCCGCACTACGATGTACGCGACCGGGCGCACCAATCCCAGCGCATCAGGCCGACCCACTACCGCACATTCAGCCACGGCGGGATGCGAAAGTAGAATATTCTCCACTTCCCCGGGCGAGACCCACATGCCCGACACTTTCATCATGTCGTCAGCGCGACCGGCGTAATGATAAAAACCTTCGAGATCGCGCGAAAATTTGTCTCCGGTAAACACCCAGCCGTCTTTCTTCACCCGTGCCGTTAGCTCAGGGATTTCGCGATATTCGGAGAATGCGCTATCCCCTTTCACCCACAGATTGCCAATCCCTCCGTCAGGCACCTGCTCGTTTGCTTCATTCACGATACGGACTTGGTAGCCGGGGACTTCGCGGCCGCATGTGCCGGGGCGAGCTTGTCCAGGACGCGTGGATAAAAACACATGCAACATCTCCGTGGAGCCGATGCCATCGAGAATTTCGATCCCGAGTCGCTGCCGACATTTTTCAAAAACTTCAGCAGGCAGCGATTCCCCGGCGGAAACCGCGATTCGAATCGACGAAAAATCCAGTTTCAAGCCTTGCTCAGCTTCCCGAAGCAGAGCCGCATAAAAAGTGGGCACCGCGTAAAAAATGGTTGGACGATATTTCTCCACGATCTGCGCCACGCGGTCTGGACGCGGACGCTCGGGATACAGCACCGTGCCGGCTCCGAAAAATAACGGGAAATACATTCCGTTTCCCAAGCCATAGGCGAAATAGAGTTTCGAAACGGAGAACATCCGGTCATCATCGCGAAGCCCAAGTACGCCATCCGCGTAGTTGTGAGAAGTAACCAACATATCGCGATGCGCGTGAACGGCGGCCTTCGGCGGTCCACCACTACCGGAGGTGTAGAGATAAAATGCAGGATCGGTAGCGGAAGTCGGATAGGTCGGCGGAGCCTGGCGTCCAAAAGGCAGCCAATCGCCCCAATGGATAGCCTTGCATCCGATACTCTGCAGTCGCGGCGCTGGTCGTCCGGTAACCACGACTAATTCAAGAGCGCTAGCCAACTGCCCGGCTACGAACTCATCGAGAATCACGTCCTGCACTACCGCAAACCGCGCGCCAGAGTTTGAAACGTAATGGCGATAGTCCGCGGCGCGCGCCATCGAATTCACCGGCACGGCAATCGCGCCAATCTTGGCCGCACCAAAGAAGCATGCAATGAACTCAATCGAATCCGGCAACGCGATCAGCACGCGGTCGCCAGGCTTACATCCGGAATCGAAAAGAGCGTGGGCTACGCGGTTTACCGCGAACTCAAGATCAGCGTAACCGGCCTCTCGCTCGACACCAAGGATTGCGGGCTTGTCCGGATGCTGGCGCGCAGGTCTGCAGATGAATTCGTCCGTAATATTGAAAACGCCGGAAGGAGACACAGACGATTGCGCCATGGCGGCGATTCTACATCACAAGCATTTCCGCTCTTGCATGGGAATTGCTAGGCCCAGGAGATAGGGGGGGCTTACTTCAAGAACGGAAGACCTGTTCGAAGCTCCCGCTTACTGCGTGGCAGATTTCTCGCCAAGTCGCCTCATGCGCTCCTGCAGCTTCTTGCGCAGCGTGGATGGAGCATTGGGGTTAAATGCAACCAGATACCACAGCGGTTGGGTGCGATCTCGGCTGAGCCGAGTAAGCGTCGCAGCGTCGCTATTTGGATGCCTCGCGATGTTCTCGCGAATCGCGGAATACGGATGGTGCGAAAGGTGCCCGAGCGTCTTGGCGGAAACTTTAGGGTGCTCGCTGATCAGCCGCAACAAATAATAGTCTTCTTTAGGCGCCTGCCGCGACAAGCTATCCAGCGTGTCCGGCTTAACCTCTGCGCTTAGCACCAAACCGATTTTTTCGTCCCATCCCGCATTAATGCGGTTCAGCTCCTGGGTTCGCGCATGGATCAATTGCTCGATCACACGCCGTTCCTGTTCGAGGCGCGGCGCGGGAAGCGCGCTACGTTCCACAGAATCCAGCACCCGTAATAGGTGTTGGCGCTCGCCAAATACAATTTGTGAAGTCCGCACAGTCTTTCCCTTCGTGGCATTTCGCACCAAGTCTGAACGTCTCATCGTTCGATCACCCCGCAGGTCTCATGGGCCGCAGCGAGTTCCCAGGAAGCGGCTCTGGAACAAGTAAAATTCGCGCCGACGCGCGGCGATTTCTTCGAGGATCCCCGTATTGCTCTATCGATTTGGATAACGCGCCAGATTATCCGGCCTTCGCGCAAAAGAGTAAAGCAAACTAGGGCTAGTTGTTCCGTAGGGCGCAATAGCCGGTTCTAGAACCACCGAATCAGCCTGCCTTGCGTACTCGACAGGGCCTTGTTCTCGACCCAGTGTAGCGCCGCTGACGCCGAGCGTGGCGCCACCGGACGCGGAGTTAAGCCTAAGCCACCTCCGCGTGGCCTGATGTGGCGACGTTGTATTCAAGCGAAACGGGGTGGTACAGAAAAAGTACAGGTACTTTTTCAGACCGCTAAGTCTCGGTATTACACAACTATTACAAATCCTTTACGCGGGTGCTGGTAGTCTAATCACAATGTAAGCGCATCGAGCAAGCGAAAGTAGATCGAAAAATCAGGAACCGAAAGAAAGGGCCAAGAAAATGGGAGTTGAACTCACCGATTTGGAAAGAAGACCTGCTGAACGCGACGAAATCAACTGGGTCACCGCGTCCTTCATGATGTTATTCCACGTGGGCGCAATCGCGGCGCTATTCTTCTTCACCTGGAAAGCGTTTTTTGTCGCGGTAGTTCTGTGGTGGATGGCTACCAGCCTGGGCATCGGCATGTGCTATCACCGGCTGCTCACTCATCGCGGCTACAAAATTCCCAAGTGGCTCGAATACACGCTGACAGTTTTCGCCACACTCGCTCTGGAAGGCGGCCCCATTTTCTGGGTAGCCACGCACCGAATTCACCACAAATATTCCGACCATGAAGGCGATCCGCATTCCCCCATCGACGGCAAATGGTGGGCGCATATGGGCTGGATCCTGATGGGCAAGTCGATGCACCACGACACCTCCACGCTCGCCCGTTACGTCCCTGACCTGGCCAAAAACAAGTTTCACGTTTGGATCACGAAATACCATTACATCCCGATGATCATTCTGGGACTGATTCTGCTCGCAGTCGGCGGCTGGAAATTTGTCCTGTGGGGAATTTTCCTGCGAACTGTCGCGGGACTGCACTTCACCTGGCTCGTCAATTCCGCCACTCATTCCTGGGGAACGCGCCGCTTTGAAACTCGCGACCTTTCCACCAATAGCTGGTGGGTCGCGCTGCTAAGCTGGGGCGAAGGCTGGCACAACAATCACCACGCGCATCCCGTTTCAGCTCGCCACGGTTTGAAGTGGTACGAGATTGACGCAAACTGGTACGGCATCTGGCTGCTAAAGAAACTCGGCTTGGCCAAGCAAATTCACACTACCAAGCTCGAGTCGGTGAAGCGCGCTGAACCAGGCGTGGAAGAAGCGGCCCAATTCGGCGCTCCTGAAGCTCAGCCCGATCTAGCATCCGCACAGTTCTAGAAACATCCGCAATTCACGATTTGCTTAGGCCGCGGCCACAAACTGCGGCTTATTTTTTTTACGAGTCCGTTTCCTTCGATAACGATCCCGTGTTCGCTTCACAACTGGCGCATAGGAATCTGCTCCTCCGCGGTACAATCCAGTGAGATACCCATGCGTATCGCAAGCCGCCGAAAGACCATCGCATTTTTCCTGGTGCTGGGAATATCCCTGGTGGCCCTGGCCATCGCCCTCGACGTCGGCTGGATCATCCTCAACTGGCGCCAAAGCGTCATGCTATTCCTGGGTGTAATCGTTTTCGCCACCATTATCCTGGGCATGATCCTGAACACCACCTTCCTGGTGCGCGAAATCCGCTTGAATGAGCAGCACGGCAGTTTTATTAACGCGGTTACTCACGAGCTGAAGACGCCGATTACCTCTATCCGTCTCTACCTCGAAACCCTTCAGCGGCGCGAGGTGGAAGAAGAGCAGAGACAAAAGTTTTACGAGCTAATGCTGAACGACACTGACCGCTTGTTGGGAACCGTCGAGCAGGTTCTGAAAGCCGGCCAAGTGGGATACAAGCGCGGTGAACCATATCGCGCGCATATTGACCTGGGCAGCCTCGCCGCCGAGTGCATGGACCTCGCGCGCAGGCGTCACCATCTGAGCGACGAAGCTCTTCATTTTGCGTCCGCAAATGGCCAACCGCCAGCCGCTGGCAACGCAGCCGGCCCACCCGACTCAAAGCCTATTGCCGAATTTCCGGTGCTAGGCGACCCTGAAGAACTTCGCACGGCCATATCAAACGTCCTTGATAATGCCATCAAGTACTCCATGGGAAGCGTTGACGTGGCGGTGAGCATCGAAGCACCCGACCAAGCGCGCGTAGTTCTCCGCGTGCGCGATCGCGGCGTCGGAATTCCAACCGACCAGCTCAAACGCGTGTTCAAGCGCTTCCACCGCGTACGGCGCCGGAGCACTTCCAAAGTAAAAGGTACCGGCCTCGGCCTCTTTATCGTTCGCTCCATTGCGCGCGCACACGGCGGCAAGGTTTATGCCGAAAGCGAAGGCGAAAATCAGGGCACTACCGTGACTTTGGAATTACCGCGGAGCGCTGCATGAGTCGCGTGCTCGTTGTGGAGGACGAAACGCACCTGGCCGACGGCTTGAAATTCAACCTCGAAGCCGAAGGATATTCCGTGCAGGTAGTAGGCGACGGCGAGTCTGCCATTGACCAGCTTCTAAAGACCAACGAAAAGTTCGATGCCGTCGTGCTCGACGTAATGCTTCCCGGTATAGATGGCTTCGGCGTCGCATGCGCTCTGCGCAAAGCCAAAAATTACGTTCCCGTGCTGATGCTCACCGCGCGCGGACGTCCGGAAGATGTTCTCGAAGGGTTTGCCGCTGGAGCCGACGATTACCTTCCCAAGCCGTTTCAGCTGCCCATATTCTTGGCGCGTCTTCAGGGGCTTTTGCGGCGTTCGGGATGGCTAAGCGGCGCAAATAAGGAATCTGAGAAAAAATCTTCGGGCCAAAAAGTCGTGGCGAAAAGCGAATCTCCCGCTAGCGAGCAGATGTTGTTTACCTTCAACGGTAGAACGCTCGACTTCGACACTTTGCAGCTTCGCACAAAAACCAGCACTATACAGCTCACTTTGATGGAAGCGAAACTTCTCCGTCATTTAATAAAACAGAATGGCCGCACGGTATCCCGCAAATCGATTCTAGAAGATGTGTGGGACTTGCGAGAAGACACCGACACGCGTGCAATCGATAATTTTATCGTGCGCCTTCGACGTTATATCGAAGACAATCCGGCCAAGCCACGCCACCTGTTGACCGTGCGAGGCGTCGGATATCGTTTCGTGGCCTAACGTTCCTCTCCAGACTTGAATTCAAGTTGTAAAAGAATTACGTGAGGCAAACCTTCATGGCGGCTTTCGACGAGCATCGCGAGGAATTGGAACATTACGAAACGATGATGGGCCCGTATCGCGGTCGCCTGGCCGTCACGCTGGATCTGCTGACCAACGCGCTTGTGCTAGTCGGCCAACACGGCATCTATTGCCACAGCAATCGCGACGCGAATGTTCCGGTGATGGACATCCGCATCATCACCGCTGAGATTGGCAAAGCGAAAGAATTGATTCAAAGCGTAATGGAAGGCCTTCGCGCGGAGAGAAGGACTTAATTCCATATAGAGGTTCGCCAATACCCAGCTTTAAATCTTTTGTCCCAGCTGTAATTAAAATTCCGCCAAACAATCCTTATCTATGGATACAATGCGTTCCCGGCTCTGAGGAGCGGCCATTTTGGATGGCCCTCCGTTTTATTGTCAGCTTCGCCCAGCTTTCGCTACGAGGGATTAGGGAAATGGATTTGTACAAAGGATGGAAAGTGGGGCCTCCATATCCTCAGTTCGAACTCTCCATGCCTAGCGAAATATCCGTCATTTCACCTTTTGTGGACGACTTCATGGAGCGCATGAAGGAATACACCCGTTTTAACGGCGATGCGAGCGATATCGAAGTTGCCCTGCGCGAAGCCATCGCAAACGCAGTTCTTCACGGCAACCGGGAAGATCCCCATAAGCGAGTCCACCTGAGCTTTCGATGCGAACCTACCGGCGAACTTTTTTTCGTCGTGCGAGATGAAGGACCCGGCTTCGATCCCGAAAAGGTTCCCGATCCGTTAGCCCCTGAAAATCTCGATGCCGAACACGGTCGCGGAATTTTGATGATGAAGTCCTACATGGACCACGTGCATTACGATCGCGGCGGAACAGAAGTACACATGCACAAAAAACCACCCTCAGCGAAACCGGCCAGGTAGTCCGAGCGCCTCAGGGTCTGGATAGCGCACTTCTCGATATTTCCGAAGAATCAACAGAGACACAACGACGAGGCAAATTAGTGTGAAGATGCTGGCCTCCGGGCCGGTACTTCCACCCGTCAGCCATTTCGGGCCGTGAAGCTCGGAGTGCAGGAAATTGCGGCTGGCGTTGAGTCCGCTGTCGGGCACGCCGTAGAAAAACGTCTGTCCCCAATCCCACGCGGCATGAAATCCGATTGGCCACCACAAATTCCCGGTGCGCTGCACTGCGATGCACGCAAAGATGCCGAAGGCTGCAACCTGTATCAAACCAAAAATCGATTCACCCGCGTTGCCAGTGTGAGCCGCTGCGAACAGCGCGGACAATACAACGGCGGCCGGCCAGAATCCGATACCAGTAGTGAGGGTAAATTGCATGTAGCCGCGAAACATAAATTCTTCTGAGAATCCTACTGCCAGGAAGGCCAGCGTCCATTCCCCAGTTGAAAGAGCCAACGCTGAGCCATGCGTGTCGACTCCGGTGATTCGGAATCCGTGGAACAGGAAAATCACAAAAAGCACGCCGCTAATCGATAAAAATCCCCATAACAATCCTTCCCAAAAATATTTCGGAAAGGGCGTTCGCAAAGGCAGTCCGTAATGTGCAAGCTTTCGGTGCTCGATGCGACCCATGATTAAGGTAGCGACAAGAATCACTGCGAGGCTCGTAAGTTCACCTATTGCGATCAGTCCCGGCGTAAGGGTGGTTAGTTGGCTGGGATTGACCGGGGCGTGTCCAAATTTGCGAGCCAAATAGTGGCCGATGACGTTGATAAGGAAAACAATGGCGACCACCATGGCCAGAAAAATTAGGGCCCGCCAACCAGCTCGCAGACCATCGGGCCCGTAGAATATGGTGTTGCGCGCAGGCTCAGCGGGAGGAGGCGATGTGGACGATTGTGTTATATCTGCCGCTGGAGGTAAGTTTGACTGGTCCATTCGAGAGGGCCTCTTTTTTAGTGACGGGCAGTCGCGCTAATCGCCGCCATTGGTGATACGGCTGCGAAGTATAGAAAGTTCCAGCCCAAAGCGCAAAGATTGTCGTCACATCACATGGTGAAAACCGATATTTCAGCGTAACCTTTCCGCTCCCCGGCCGTTTATGTTATTGGAAGACGAAAATCGGAGACGCGGTTGAAGGCACCTGCACAAGATGCCGGCGAGCGGCGTCTGGTCGAAGCAGCTCAAAAAGACCCGACCCGTTTTGCGGAGCTTTACGAAAACAACTTTGCACGGGTGTACGCGTACGTTTCGCGTCGCGTGAACAATCGCGAAGAAGCGCAGGACCTAACGGCTGAAGTGTTCCATCAGGCGCTGGCGAATCTCGGGCGTTTCGAATGGCGGGGAGTTCCTTTCGCAGCATGGCTGATCCGTATTGCAGCGAACGCGATTGCGGACCGCTGGAAGCTGGCCGCGCGGGAACACGGCCACGCCCTGCCGGGCGAGCTTTCCTCCAAGGAAATTAGTCCCGAAGAGATCGAACATCGCGCCCGGCTGTTCCGGTTAGTGGACACGCTTCCCGCCGAGCAACGCCGGGTAATCGAAATGCGTTTCGCGCAGGAAAAAAGCATTAGCGAAATCGCTAAAGGCATTGGACGTACAGAAGGCGCGGTAAAACAGTTGCAGTTTCGCGGCCTGGAAAGTTTGCGGTCCCAGTTGGATGTTTCATCGCGCAAAGGCACCGCCAGTAAATCGGCCGGCAAAACAGGTAGATTGAATGGCTAAGCAAAACTTGAGCGAACAACTCGACCTGCTCGTGGAAGCGCTCATCACGCGCCAGGAAACCGCGCCAGGGAAGCGCCAACCGAAGGCGAATCCGCAATTGCAGGTGCTTGCGCGAATTGCTGCGGAACTGCTCGATCTACCGCGCCAGGATTTTAAGGATCGTCTGAAATCGAACCTGGAAAGGAGAACACCGATGGGAAGCAAACCAGTTATGAAAGCGGAAACCCGCCAGACAGCGACTGCTTATCTGACGGTAAGAGACGCGGCCGCTGCAATCGAGTTTTACAAAAAGGCCTTCAGCGCCACCGAAGTGATGCGGCTCGTCGGACCTGGAGCAAAGATCGGCCACGCCGAAATTCGTATCGGCAATTCCAAGATCTACCTTTCCGATGAGTTCCCGGATTTTGGATCGGTCGCGCCGCAAAGGCCAGGCGGCTCTCCGGTGAAAATGGACATCGTAGTGGATGATGTTGACGCCGTTGCAGCGCGCGCCATCGCAGCAGGCGCCAAGGAAGTCCGCGCCATCCAGGATCAGTTCTACGGCATGCGCACGGGCCAGGTCGCGGACCCCTTCGGCTACGTCTGGAATATTTCCACGGTACTGGAAGAATTGACCGGCGAGGAAATGCAAGAACGCTACGACGATTTAGTAAGGCAAGGTGCATTCACGCAGCCTCAACAAAAGCCCGACGAAAAGCGCGGCCCGCGAGCAGTAAGGCCAATTCCTGAAGGCTTCCACACGTTAACGCCATATCTCGCCGTAAATGGCGCAGCCAGACTGATCGACTTCCTGAAGGAAGGCTTTGGCGCCGTAGAAAAATTCCGTGTGAACAGACCGGGCTCGGAATTGGTCATGCACGCCGAGATGCGCATCGGCGATTCCGTGCTGGAAGTGGCCGACGCCAGCGACGAATTCGGCGCGCGGCTGCTAGGAAACATTCTCCATGTCGATCAGGTGAGCGCGGCGTACCAGCGCGCGTTGAAGGCAGGCGCGACTTCCCGCTTTGCGCCAATCGAGCAGTCTTATGGAGACCTGGAAGCCGCCGTGAAAGACCCAGCTGGAAATTACTGGAACATCACCGAGATCCGCAAAACCGACCACAGAACTGAGGACACGCGAACGATCCTGCCTTACTTGAATCTTGCCGGCGCGGCTGAGTTTGTAGAGTTCGCCAAGCGCGCATTTGGCGCCGAGGAAGTATCCATGTTCAAGGCGCCCGATGGCAAAGTTGTCCACGCGCGTCTTCGCATCGGTGACTCGATTCTCGCTCTCGGCGAAGCGTACGGCGAGCGCGCGGTAATCCTCGGAGCTTTGCACATGTACGTGCCCAACGTGGACGACGTGTACGCAACAGCTGTGCGCGAAGGTATCAAAGTGTTGCGCCCGCTTCGCGACGAGCCTTACGGCGACCGGGCTGCAGTCTTGCAAGACGCCTTCGGCAACTGGTGGTTCCCGTCCACGCACGTCAAGGACGTGCAATTCTAGCCGTCGTTGAAGGGCTCACGGGGCCGCAGGAATCACGGCCTTCGGGCCGGTGTCTTGCTTGGCGTAATCTAAATTGGTCTAGCGAAGGTAGGGATTGCTCGCGCGCTCGGCGCCGATCGTCGTATTGGCGCCGTGACCGGGCGTGACTAGGGTTGCATCCGGCAAGGTGAGTAATTTCTCGTGAATTGATTTCAGAATGTCTTTGGTCGAGCCGCCCCACAAATCTGTTCGCCCAATGCTGCCTTGAAAAAGGGTGTCGCCAGCAAGGAGCCGCGTGCCCTCGCCAGAAGTCACACCTGGTTTCCTAGCCCTAGGATGAACAGGTTCATTCGCGCCATGCGCGTGAGAATGGCGCCATGACTCGGCTTCTCCCTGGCCCCCAGGTTCGACTACCAGGCAAATGCTCCCCGGCGTGTGACCCGGCGTATGCAAGACGCTCGCCGCAAACCCGCCCCAGCGCACCGCGTCCCCTTCCTTCACGAAATCCTGAATCCGCATCATCGCCGGAGTCGCCACGCCTAGCCACTGCGCTTGCATGTCGAGATGTGTATAAAGTTCCAAATCACCTTCGTGGATCAGCACAGGCGCTTTGGTCGCAGCGTGCAGTTGCGCCAGCCCGCCCACATGATCGATATGTGTATGCGTGCTGACAATCGCACGAACCTTCAAATCATGCCGCCGCAAAATTTCCAGGATGCGCTCTACTTCATCGCCCGGATCCACCACAATCGCTTCGTGCGTACCAGGATCGCCCAGTATAGAGCAGTTGCATTGCAGCATCCCCACCGGAATGATTTCGTGGATCAGTTTTTCCGCCATCGCAGCTCTAGTATACTTGTTGTGCCCGCCGGACTCGAAACCATGGACACTCCCCTTCTCAAGGAACATCGCGCCGTGAACGCGCAACTCGCCGAGTATCACGGCTGTCTGCTGCCGGAAAAGTTTTCAGATCTAAACACCGAATATCGCGCGGCCAAGCAAACCGCCGCTCTATTCGACACGAACTGGCACGCCATTTTTTCGCTCGCAGGCCCCGACCGCGTCCGCTATCTGAACGCAATCGTTAGCAACGACATAAAATCCGTCGGCGAAGCCTACGGCGCCCGCGCTCTGCTGCTCAACCCACAAGGGCACATTCTCGCCGAACTCGAAGTGTATGCGCTCGAACAGAAATTGCTGGTGCGGGCCCACGCGTCCGTACGCGAACGCACCTTCGCCACGCTCGATAAATACATCATTATGGATGACGTCACGCTCGAAGACCTCACCGACCAACTCGGCAGCTTTGCCGTGGAAGGCCCGCAAGCCGGCACCATTATCGCGCAAGCGTGCGGACTCGCTCTTGAAGGCTTTTCAGAATTTGCGAACGCAGAACTTCCGATCGACGGCGTTCCGTCTCACTTAATTCGTCGCTCTCACTTCGGCGGCCACGGCGCAGAAATAATCGCTCCCCGCGAACATCTCGGCTTGCTTTGGCAAAGCATGCATGCCCGAGTTCATGCCGCTCATGGCACCTCCATCGGGATGACGACGCTGAACGCGCTGCGTCTCGAGGCTGGCATTCCATGGTTCCCCGACGATTTCAACGACTCTGTAATCCCGCACGAAGCCACGTTGGAAGCAACGCACGTAAGTTTTACGAAAGGCTGCTACACCGGCCAGGAAATCGTGGAGCGCGTCCGCTCGCGCGGTCACGTAAATCGCCGCCGCGTGCTACTCACCTTCTCCGGCCAGGCCGCCCCCGTGTCCGGAACAAAACTCTGCGCTAGCGGCGCCGAAGTAGGTTACGTCAGTAGCGCAGCCTTCTCTCCCGCCTCCGGCAAAGCCATCGGCATGGGTTACGTTCGCCGCGAACATAACTCCCCCGCTAGTGTCCTGGAATTTGAAGGGGGAACAGCGACAGTGGCGAGTTAGTCGAAGTGAAATGCCCGCGGAAAATAAATCTCGAAATTCTTAGACTAACGCTTGCTCGATCAAAGGTCCGATACCAACAATTGTCTTGATCTGCTCGTCCGTCAGCCCGAACCGCTTCTGGATGTATTCCGGATCGTTATAGCTCAACCACACTTTGCCGTCTGCGTCTTGCCAGGCCAACGCCTTTAGAGGCAGGTCCAGCGCGGCAGTCGGCGCAGCCAGCATCACCTGCGTCCCGCCTTTCGGATTCCCAAATATCAGAAGCTGCGTGGGAGGCATCTTCAATCCAACCTTTTCCGCCTCGCCACTATGGTCCACACGAACAAAAATCTTAATTCCCTTCGACTGCAGCAACGCGCCCACTCGGTCCAAAGTTTCCGGCACTGAATACTTGCTCGCTCTGCTCACAATTCCTTCACCTGTTTTCATAAGATTGGCTCCTCAGATGGGAATCGAAAATTGCACCGTACTTTTCGGATGCGAGATAGAAATTGATCGATGTTAAGAACGTTACGAAGAAAGTGTTACGTGGCCGTAATTACTTGGCAGCATCTGCGCCGAAGTTCATCGACTTCATAAAACTACCGCGCGTTGCATCAATCTTTTTCTGAAGCTGCATAATCGCATAAAGCAGCGCCTCAGGCCTCGGAGGACATCCCGGCACATAAATATCGACCGGAATCACCTGGTTCACGCCCTGCACAATCGCGTAATTATTGAAGACGCCGCCAGAGGTTGCGCAAGCGCCCATCGAAATTACCCACTTCGGTTCCGGCATCTGCTCGTAAAGATGTTTGATTACCGGCGCCATTTTCACCGAGACGCGCCCCGCGATAATCATCAAGTCCGATTGCCGCGGAGATCCGCGAAAAACTTCCGCTCCAAACCGCGCAATGTCGTATCGCGAAGACGCCATCGACATCATCTCAATCGCGCAGCACGCCAACCCAAACGACATCGGCCAAATCGAACTGCGCCGCGCCCAGTTCACCACTTTGTCCAGCGACGCCAGCAAAATCCCCTCGTCCTTCAGGAAGTTTGCATCCTGGCCCGGCGCTTCCAGCGTTACTCCTTTCGCGAGTTCAATCGCCATTGTTTCGATCGATCCTCAGCTTCTCAGGCATGCACGACACGCACTCAGTCCCTAGCCAGCGTATCCCGATATTTTGCACTTTACCTCCCTGCATTGCAATCGGATGCATTTTCAAGCTCGGCGGCGAACCGAACTTCAACCGGGAATGCATGCTCGGATTCCCCTTGCCGGGTTTGCCGGAATCTGGACGCCTTCGCCTGATTTGAGCGCAGGATTATTTTTTCCGAACCGTAGTCAAACGTTCACCGTCTGTTCACAGACCTTAGTGGCGTGCGAGATAAACTGCGCAGCGGAACTGCACTTACCCGCCTCCGGAGGGAATATGAAGAGACCAATTTCAAAGACCTTGCTCGCAGCCGCATTTATCTTCAGCTTTGCGTCCGTCATCTCTGGTCCATTATTCGCGCAAAATCCTACGCCAACAGCGATTCCACCGTACCAGCTGAGCATATTTGCCACTGCGCCGGCCGGGCTGAGCGCGCCTGATTCAGTTGCCGTGCGGGGTGATCAGGTTTTCGTAGGATACGGGGACAATCACGCGCCAGATGGTTCGGACGGCCTAAGCAGCCAAGTCGTCCAATACAACATGAAGGGCCACCTCATTCACATCTATACAGTGCTAGGCCACAACGATGGAATCAAAATCAATCCTGCAACCGGCCTGGTCTGGGCCTTGCAAAACGAAGACGCCAATGCGAACCTGGTGATCGTTAATCCCGAGACCAAACAGCAAAAATTTTACACTTTCGGTCCCACCCTCCACGGCGGAGGCTACGACGACCTGGTTTTTCGTGGATGTCAGGTTTTCATCAGCGCCTCCAACCCAGCCAACACCAACCCAAACACCGGCCCCGCGATCGTGCGAGCGCATCTCAGTGGCACGATGGTGGAAGTAGATCCGGTTCTTGCAGGTGATGCGAGCGCCATCGACATCTCCACGGACCAAACGATTCAGCTCAACTTGACGGATCCGGACTCCATGACCCTAGATCCGCTTGGAAATCTGGTGCTGGACAGCCAGGGCGACGACGAATTGATTTTCGTAAGTGATCCGAACACAAAAAATCAGCGAGTGCTGCACTTGCCACTGACATACCTACCGCCCAACTCCAGTACGCCGACTTCCGTTGAAGTGGATGACACATCATTTACCACCTCAAGCCAGGGATTCATTCTTTTCGCCGACAAAACTCTGAATACGGTATACCGGCTGGATAAGGTTGCCTTTCCTCCGGAAACTGCGTTCACCGCGGCAGATGGAGCATCACTCGTGGGCACCATCAACCCGAACACTGGACTGATCACTCCGATCGTCACTGGTCTTGGAAATCCGGGCGGTCTAGTCTTTGTGGATACTTCAAATGATCAACGAACGCTTTTGCGCGAGGCTTACGAAGATGAGTGCGGTGACGGAGACTATAACTGAGGTTCGCTGCAGGCGAATTGTGTGATGACGAGAGCAGTCTAAGAGTCATCGGATTCCGGGCTGCTCCCATATTTACCCTTGATTCACCACAAAGTTGAGGAGCTAAAGCCGTTGGCTCGAATCCCGTTGCAATAACAAAATGTTGTGCCCCTCGGGATCATGCAGCACCGCCCAATTCGCTTCCGACTGAACGAAGCGGTCCGCTCCGATTGCCGTCTTCGCCGCCTCAAGATCCGCAACCGCGAAGAACAAAGTAGCTTTGTCCTTCGACGGATACGTTTCCGACCTTTTTTGCTCCAGAGTCACAAAACTTGTCCCGCTGTCAAACTTCGCAAAATGACCGGGCTGGTGATCCGCCAGTTTCAACCCGAGCGTCTGGGAGTAAAACGTCTTGGCCTCATCTAAATTATCGAAGTAAAGTCCGGCCCCCAGAAAACGAGCTGCTGCAATTTCCGCCATGTCTCCTCCCGATAAATTGCTACGCCTCACTTCACCACAATCGTCAACTCCGCTGTCTTTTTATTTTCCTTCCCGTCGTCAGCGGTAAAAGTGTATTTCGTCGTTTTCTTGGGTGTGATCTGAAAGCAGCGATTGACTGAGGGCCAAACGTCTCCCACGGGCGGATCGATGCTCACGGACTTCGCGTTCGACGTTCCGTAGCACATGGTCACGTCCTCCCCGCGATGAATTTCGCCCGGTGACGCATAAAAGCTGATTATTTTGAATTCTTCTCCGCCCAACGTCTCCACCGTGTCGGCAGCCTGCTGCTTTTCCTTTTGGGCCTGTTCCGTTTTCACTTCCTGGTTGATTTCTGAGTTTTCATGCCATCGGCTATAAAAAATCCAGCCCACATAAATCAGCAGCACGAGCGCGGCGGCAGAAAATCCAAGCCACAGCTTCCGATTTAACGACATCGGCTTCGTTTCCGGCTCTGGACCGCCGCTCAACATAAATTCCCTCGCTATAAATCCACGCTCGCCTGCGTTTATCGGTCGGCATCCCGCAGCAATTGCGAAAGCGCCGCGTCAAACTTTTCCGGATCATCGATAAACACAGCAGTGCCCCGCGCCTTCAACCAGCACCAAGCGTGCTTCCGGTATCTCTCCGGCCATCTCTTTTTGCGCTTCCAACAGCGGAGATCCGGCCGAAGCTATCACCAGCGCAGGCCGGTTAATTTTTTTTAGAGTACGATCACAAATTTGGAAATAGGCAGCGCGTCGATCAGTTCGTGCAGGTCAACCGCGCGGCGTTCAGGCGTGTTGCCCGACAGCATCTTTGACGACTCGCCTTGCCTCCTTGTGAGTGCCGGAAAATCCCGGCGCGAGCCCGTGGCACAAAATAATTGCAAGAATGGGCAGTCCAATCTTGAATCATCTTGTCATCTTTGGCTTAGACGAAATTGGCCGGCTTACCGTTACCCTATCGCGGCATCCTCAACCCTGCCGAGCTACGCTACACGCAACACAATCTTGCCGAACTGCTCGCGAAGCTCCAGCCGCTGATGTCCTTCCGCGCATTTCTCAAGCGGCAGCACCAGGTCTATCACCGGACTCAACAATCCGCGCCGGTAAAGTTCCAGCGCGCTGAACAGATCGGCTTTGCTTCCCATGAAGGAACCCAGCAGCGAGAATTGCCGAGTAAAAAGATAACGAATATCGATTTTTGCGTCGAAGCCGGTCGTGGCCCCACATGTAACTAAGCGCCCGCCAAACGCGAGGCTGCGGATGCTTTCTTCCCATGTAGCTTGGCCCACATGTTCGAATACTACGTCCACACCGCGCCTATTTGTCATCCGCTTCACTTCTTCTGAGATCCGATTCTCCGAGTGCAAAATCATCGAGTCCGCACCCAGCTCTTTCCCCTTCAACACTTTTTCTTTGGTGCTGGCTGTGGAGATCACGCGCGCGCCTGAAGCCTTCGCGATCTGAATCGCCGCGCTCCCCACTCCACTGCCTGCCGCAAGAACCAACACGGTTTCGGCAGGTTTCAATTTCGCGCGCGTAATCAGCATGTGCCACGCAGTAATAGACACCAGTGGAAACGCCGCGGCTTCCTCAAACGACATTTTCTCCGGGATGGGCACCACATTCACGGCGGGCGATTTCACGTATTCCGCGCATCCGCCGTCCACCATCTGCCCAAGCAACGTGTATTGACGGCATTTGTTATCTTCTCCCGCCAGACATTTCTCACATTGGCCGCAAGAAATCCCCGGCTGCAGCATCACGCGCTCGCCGACCTTCACGCTTTTTACCTTCGCGCCAATCTTCGCAACTTCTCCTGCAATGTCACTGCCCGGTATGTGCGGAAGCGGTATTTCGATTCCAGGCAAGCCGCGTCGCAAAAAGAGGTCCAGATGATTCAGCGCGCATGCGCGCACGCGCACCAGCACTTCGTATGCGTCAATTTCCGGCGTGGGCGCCTCTACAGTTCGCAACACTTCCGGCCCGCCATGTTCCGAATAAACAATCGCTTTCATAATTGCTCTCCGCTAACGCCTGGCGAAACGAAAGTAGCATCCGCCAGTAGTCATGTCCAGAACAGCGCATGCTGCAAAGACACGCCGTTGACACCGCAGTGCTCCTAACGTAAGTTCTCCACAAACACTACGCCGCTCTCGAACGCTGCTGCCTGAGAAGACCATGAACAACCAGTTTTCAAAACGCTGGCAATCCGCACGCGAGGCCTTACGTTGGCGCGGCTTGCTCTTCTCTTCGTTGCTGGCCACCCGCGAAATGCTTCGCCCGGTTATGTACTGGCATGCCTGGCACATTTTTCAGACCGATCTTGAGCGCATGCCGACGCCCTATGCCAAAGAGAAAGTGGACGTGAAAGTTTTTTGCAACAAAGAAAATCGCGGGAGTGTCGAAGCTCAGATTTCCCTGATGGGAGGAATCCCATCGGCCGAGGTGAACTCGCGCTTTGATCGCGGTGACGCCGCCGCCGTCGCTTATGTGCAGAGCGAGCCCGCCGGTTTTATGTGGCTAACCTTCACCGACGGCGCCGAACTCGCATTCGGCGTCACCTGGATTGTCCACGCGGATGAAGCTCTGCGTTACGGTTCTTTCGTGGTCCACAAATGGCGCGGCCTGGGAATTCACAGCGCGATGAATCGTGCGTTGAATGAATATGCGCGCGACCGCGGTCTTGCCCGCACACTCGCCAGCATTAGCGCGGTCAATCCTCAGTCGCTCAATCTCGCTAAACGCGCGCGCAATCCCCCCCTAATGACGATCATCCTGGTTCACATTCGGGGCGTGAATTGGACCTACATAAAAACGATCGATGCCCCATTTTCCTCGCGCTTCGCCCGCTCCGCGACAAAGCTCATTCCCCGCAAACCCTACTCAATCAGCGACGAAATGTAGAGCGCTAGGAATCCTTTTGTTTATCCGCAACATTCCCTTTTATGTCGTAAAATAGCCACGCGGAAGATCGCCGCGCCTCGAACGAAGAACTAAACTCGGCGCACGAGCCAGGGTCCATGGATGTCTTTGAAGAAGTCGTGCGAATCAGAAAAGCGGGACAGCGCGCCGCGCTCGCCACCATCGTTCACACGGATGGCTCCATCCCGAGCTACGAAGCTTCGCGCATGCTGATTCGCGATGACGGCTCCATCGCAGGCACTGTCGGCGGAGGCTGCGTGGAAGCCGAAGTATGGGCCGCGGCCAAGGAAGTAATCCAAACCGAGCAGCCGCGAAAGATGACCTTCAATCTGAACCACGAGCCCGGCTTCGATTCCGGCCTAATCTGCGGCGGTACGCTTGAAATTTTTGTCGAACCAATTCTGCCGCAGCCAATTCTCTACATTTTCGGCGGCGGACATATCTCCGTAGCCCTGGCGCGCATCGCAAGCCAAGCCGGATTCGCGATCGGGATCGTTGACGACCGCGCCACGTTCGCAAACCCCGAGCGTTTCCCCATGGCTTCGGAAATTCTCACCTCTTACGAGGATGCCTTCGAAAAAATCCGCCCGAACTCAGCCACGTACCTCGTCATCGTTACACGCGGACACAAAGACGACATGCGCGTTTTGTCCTGGGCGGTCGAAACAGACTCCCGCGGATTCCCACCTCGTTACATCGGAATGATTGGAAGCCGCCGCAAAGTAATTTCGGTTTACAAAGCTCTGGAGAAGCAGGGAGCCTCACTCGACAGGTTCGATCGCGTCCACGCACCTGTCGGCCTGGATATCGGCGCGCTTACCCCGGAGGAAATTGCAGTCAGCATCACCGCCGAGCTCATCGCCGTCCGGCGGAACTCCGAAAATTTCCCAAAAAAATCGGTCAAACTCTCCGAACTCGCCAGCCTGCACGGTGACTGAGCCGCATGCTCGCCGTTGCGATTCTCGCTGCGGGCGAATCTCGACGGATGGGCCAACCCAAAGCGTTGCTGAAGTATCGCGGGAAAACTTTTGCCGAACATCTGGTTTCCGCGACGCGCCACCCACGGGTGAACATAACGCGAATTGTGCTCGGCGCACAGGCCCAGGAAATCTCCCGCCTCCTTCCCTTTGATTCTTCCTGGATTCTCACCAATCCCGATTGGCAGCAGGGCCAGCTTTCTTCCATCCAGTCCGCAATTCGCAGCCTCCCTCCAGGTGGCACGGAGGGACTTATCCTCTGCCCCGTAGACCATCCCCTGATTTCAAGCTTCCTGGTAAGCCAGTTAATTCACGAATTCGACTCGACTGGGAAGCAAATAGTTCTCCCAACCCATAAACGAAAGCGTGGCCATCCAGTGATTTTTCGCGCTTCGCTTTACCACGAATTACTGGCAGCGTCGCCCGGCGTCGGCGCCCGCCAAGTAGTTTGGGCGCATGCAGCCGACGTGGCAGAGGTGGAGACGGACGAGGAAGGTGTAATCCTAAATTTAAACGACCCGGAAACATTGAAGCGAACCCTTAACGAGTAGTGCCCGCCCATTACTTCGGGCAGTAGCACGCGTTTATTCACTCATTTATTGCTTTATGCAATAGCACGCGTCTGTTGCTTCACGCATTCCTAGCGCCAGACTTAAGCCCGGCATCTTGCTGTTGACTCGACTTGGGTTTCGCAGTTCGCTTTTTGCCTGGTTTCGGTTTTGGTGTTGATTTTGATTATTGTTTTACGTTGTCATCCCGAAGTCGGGGTCTTTTGCCGATTGACCGGAGGGACCTGCTCTTTCGCTCGGAGCCATGCCTTCACGCCGCTATCTAAGTCTGGCAGTGCTTCAAACCAGTTTGGCGGCGAGGGCACCAAGCGCGTCCGCACAGAGCTGAGCCGCATGAAAAGTTGCAGGAGGAAGCGTCCCTAACCCTTCGGAAATCTGTTGCGGCGTGATCAACCGAAACTCCGCCACCGACTTCCCCACCAGAAAATCCGTTAACACCGAACTTGCAGCAATAGCAGCCACGCACCCCTGGGTTTTAAACCGAGCTTCAGACACGCGTCCTGCGTCCATCCGCACCGACAGCCGCAATATATCTCCGCAAACTGGGTTCACGACCTCCACCGTCGCGCTAGCATTCGCCACTTCGCCCGCATTATGTGGATTGCGGAAATGTTCCAGAACCGTTTGATTAAACATGTGTGCCGACGTTCGAGCCTAAGACATGCGTCCCCATGATTCAGCTCGCCCCTTACCAGCTACTACTTCGGAAAACGCTTCGAGAATGTGTTCCACCACGGAACATTTTCGAGATTTGACCGCGAAAATTCGCCGCTGCAAAAACCAACAAACGCTTTGCCTGAAGCAGTATAGGGCTAATCGGATTTTGTTTAATAGTTGATACACGGGTAGGCAAGACTCCTGACAACATCGTTCGCTTTTTCTTTCAAATTTATTGACAGAACGCGCATACAAATATACCTTCTTGGTGCGGTCCAGCCAGCGCTTTACCGAACGGGCGCGGAAGCGCACAAATTAATCCGCCTATAAGAATCGTTAGGAGATATAGAGATGCGAAGAATTGGACACATCTTGACCCTCGCGGTGGCAGTCGCGCTCTGTGCAAGCGCCGGCTTCGCTCAAGATGGAAAGCTGAAAATGAAAGTCTCACCACCACAAGCGTATGTATTCGTGGATGGCAACGCGATTCGCGACGGAAGCCGCTCGGTCAGATTGGCCCCAGGCAAGCACACCGTGGTAGTGGTGAACTACGGCTACAAAATTTCCACGCAGGACGTCAATATTGAATCCGGAAAAACCACCGATCTTGCGGTGACCCTGGAGCCTTATGGCGACAAGGTCGCAGGTCCTTGGGGCCGAGTTTACATATCCGGGACTGACGTGCGTGCCGCCGTTCTGTCGAACGGAAAAACTCCCGGTTATTTTGTAGGGCATGTAGATGAGTTCAACAACGATTTCTGGATCTGGAAGCAAGAGTTGCTGCTGCCACCGGGAACCCACCACCTCACGATTACTCGCGGCGGCAAAGAACTCTGGTCCGGCGACGTTAAAGTAGAAGCCGGAAAGAAAGTCTCGATTAACGTCGGCAAGAATGCCCAGGTCACCACCGACTGGAGCAAGCGTCAAGCCGATCTGCAGAAGAAGTCTCCGCTGCCTCGCTTCCATGCAGGCATCGCCAGCGCGACCGTAGTCGTCGCCCCGGTCAGAGCAGTCATCACCAACGCCACTGCCAATATCAACTGCAGTCAGAACACTGATATCGCTTGGCAGACCACCGATGCCGTCGATGTAACTATCGACAACAGCGTCGGCAACGTCGACTTGAACGGCAGCAAGTCTGTTTCGCCGCGCGCGACGACAACCTACACGCTGACTGCGTCCGGACCCGGTGGAATCGTCACGGGAACCGAAACCGTCAACGTGAATACAAAAGTTGACGCCACTCTGACGGCAAATCCGACCGAACTGCACTATCGCAAGATCGGCGACAAAGTTATTACCGACGACAACGGAACGCTCACTTGGACCACCTCAAACGCCGATTCAGTCAGCATCGACCCATTCGGCAAAGTGGATTTGAACGGCACTCAAACCATCAAGTCCGAGCCGAAAGACACGACTGAGATTCCCGAAGGTCAACCTGCTCGTACAGTAGACGAGCAACGCGCCTACACGCTGACAGCCACAAACGTCTGCGGTGGAAGCACCACGCAAACGGCAAACGTGCACGTGGCCGGTTCGGTAGAGCCGATTCCGTCCGTGGTTCTGCAGAGCATCTTCTACCCCACGGACTACCCAGACAAACCGCATCCACAAGTTGGTCTCGTAAAGAGCCAGCAACTGGAACTCGCCACGCTGGCCGATGGGTTCAAGAAGTATCTTGAATACGATCCCGATGCGAAGCTCTCGATCGAATCTCACGCGGATATTCGTGGCTCCAAGCCTCATAACCAAGATCTCAGCGAACGCCGCGTGGAACGCATTAAACAGTATCTCGTCGATCAGGGCATCGCCGCCGACAAGATCCAAACTGCCGCTTATGGAAAAGAGCGCCAGCTGGAAAAGTCGGAAGTGAAGAACCTGGAAGACACCAACCCGAACAAGCCGCCCAAGGCTCGTGAACGAAACAAGCAGGGCGACTGGCTTGCGTACAACCGCCGTGCAGACATTGTGCTGTTGCCTTCCGGCAAAAAGTCAGCGCAATTCTATCCGCACAATGCCGACGACTCTGGAATCATGTGGCAGATTCCGAAGCCGCCGCTCAAGAAGGTTGAAGCAGCTCAGTAGTAGCTTCTTAAGCTCAGATTCGCTTACCGCGCCGGAGAGCATTTCTCTTCGGCGCGGTTTTGTTTTGCATGGCAACTTCGCGCGCCATTTAGCCGCTAGCTCTGTATAATGCCCGTCTCATAATGTCGCTTTCCCTCGGCACCAAGCTCGGCTCCTACGAAATTATCTCGCCCCTCGGCGCGGGCGGCATGGGCGAGGTGTACCGCGCGCGCGACACGCGCCTGGGCCGCGAAGTCGCTTTAAAAGTTTTACCCACCGCGTTCGCCTCCGATCCTGAACGCATGGCGCGTTTCCAGCGCGAAGCGCAAGTTCTCGCATCGCTCAACCATCCGCGCATTGGCGCCATCTACGGCTTCGAAGATGCAAACGGCGTCCGCGCGTTGGTGATGGAGCTCATCGAAGGCCCCACGCTCGCGGATCGCATCGCCCGCGGCCCCGTCCCAATTGACGAAGCGCTCCCGCTCGCACGAGAAATTGCGGAAGCGCTCGAAGCTGCTCACGATCGCGGCATCGTTCACCGCGATCTGAAACCCGCCAATATAAAAATCACCTCTGACGGCAACGTAAAAGTTTTGGACTTCGGCTTGGCTAAAGCCGTCGAAGGTGACGTTTCTTCTACTGACATCCAAAATTCTCCGACCATCAGCCGCATGGCCACGCAGGCCGGAATTATTTTGGGCACTGCCGCATACATGTCGCCCGAACAAGCCAAAGGCAAGACCGTGGACCGCCGCACGGACATCTGGGCCTTTGGTTGCGTGCTTTATGAAATGCTCACAAGTAAGCATGCCTTCGAAGGTGAAACCGTCACCGACACCCTGGCAGCCGTAATCCGCGGCGAGCCTGATTGGACCCTGCTGCCTGCAACCACTCCGCAAGCCGTTCGAAATCTTTTGCAGCGTTGCTTGAAAAAAGATCCGAAACAACGCCTGCAATCCATCGGCGAAGCGCGCATCACTCTTGACGAAGTCCTCTCCGGCTCCACACAAGCCGTCGCTCCAATCCAGGAATCTCAATCATTGCCGCCCGCGAAAAAATCTTCGCTGCGCTTCCTGCCCTGGGCGGTTGTTGCGCTTCTCGGTGCAGCGCTCCTGGTCGCTCTGTTTGCTTTGCGGCAAGCGTCGCATCCTTCCACGCTGAAGCCCGTGGAACTCGCGCTAGCGATTCCCCCGGACCAGATGCTCGACACGCTTGCTGGCCCAGCCATTGTGATTTCCCCCGATGGCTCGCGAGTGGCCTATGTCACCCGCGATCGAGGTTCAATCACCGGAAAACTCTACGTCCGCGAAATGGATAGCAAGACTGCCGTGCCGATCGAGGGAGCCGGGGGAGCCTCCGCCCCGTTCTTTTCTCCCGACAGCTTATGGATCGGTTTCTATGGCGACGGAAAATTAAAGAAAGTCTCGGTGCACGGAGGCGTGGCCATCGCCCTCACCGACGTGAACGGCTATCGCGGCGGCACCTGGTCCGAAGACGGCACCATAGTCTTTCCTGCACAATTTACCTCTCCGCTTTTCCGCATTCCGGCAGCAGGAGGAAAGCGCGAAGCGGTCACACACCTCGACAATTCGCGTTCTGAGATCACTCACCGCTGGCCGCAATTCTTGCCTGGTGGAAAAGCCTTACTGTTCACCTCATCGGCGGACAATAATTTCTTTGAGCACGCCAGTGTCGAAGCCGTTTCGCTCGATCAGGGTGAGGTCAAAGTGCTGGTGGAGAACGCCTATTTCGGCCGCTATCTCACCGACGGCTACTTGGCCTATGTATCGCAAGGCACCGTCTTCGTTGCTCCCTTTGACGCTCAAGCATTGAAAATCACCGGCACGGCTATTCCGGTTTTGCAGGGCGTTGACACGGACCTCTCCGATGGCGCCGCTCAAATGAGCGTATCGCAGAGCGGTACAGTTGTTTATTTGTCCAACGGCAATTCGAATCAGAGCCTCAACATCGCTCTGCTGGATCGCAAAGGAGACACCTCCACGCTGATCAACGATCAGCCCGAGGCGTCCTCTCCAGCTGTCTCTCCCGACGGAAGGCGCGTTGCCTTCCAGAAACTAAACGGAATCTGGGTGCACGACATCGCTCGCGGCACAACCTCTCCGCTCACTCCTGGAAATGGCGGGGCGAGTTACCCAGTTTGGACTCCTGATGGCCGGTGGCTCGCATACTCCCATCCGCGTACGACAGGCTCCGGCACAGGACAGGGCATCTACCGAAAACGCGCCGATGGATCCGGAGAAGAGGAAGCCCTAACGCCCGAGCACGTCCTCAACGCGTATCCCAGCTCATGGTCCCCGGACGGCAAGATTTTGGCCTACTACCAGATGTCGGAGAAAGATGGATCCTGCTGTGAAATGTGGATGCTTCCGATTGATGAAAACGGCAAGCCGCAGGAACCGAAGCGGTTTCTCGGGGAGGGCAGTGGGAAGGCCCGTCTGCCGCTATTCTCCCCGGATGGCCGTTGGGTGTCATACATGTCCTGGGAATCCGGCAACCCACAGATTTACGTGGTTCCGTTTCGCGGGCCGGGAGGCAAATGGCAAATCTCTACCGATGGCGGAGCAGAACAGCGATGGTCGAAAACTGGCCATGAACTTTTCTACGCAGGGACGGCCAGGACGCTAGTCGCGGTTCCGTATTCGGTGGACAAAGACTCTTTCCAGCCCGGCAAGCCGCAAGTGCTCTTCGCCGACCGATTCGAACTCCGCGCTCCGTTTACATCCTATGATGTGATGCCCGATGGCCAGCACTTCGTTATGTTCCAATTCGCCCAAGGCAGAGCCAAACCCGTCTCCGACCCCACGGTAGTCCTGAACTGGCTCGACAAAGTTCGCCAACTCGTCGCCGCCGGCCAGACCAACGGAGGAAAATAGCTCGAGCCTCCCATTCGAGTCCTTTCCGCTATTCCAAGAAAGCGTACTGCTCCCTGCCCAGTACACGAATTAAGGACCGATTCGGGGGTATCCGTCGCTCGCGCAAGCGAAGTTCCTGCGACATTACGTCAACAATGCGCATCGAATACTTGGGAGCAAAATGCGACGACAACGTTTGATCGGTTTCATTGCAATGATCCAGTCCCTTCTTTGTTTGATCCACTTGTTCCTCTATAAAACGTGGACATTTGCAGCTCCAGGAAGCCACGCGCCCGGAGCGTTCTGGGCCAAACTTGTGCTCGGCTTTTTGTCGGTGAGCTTTGTCACCGCTTCGCTGCTCGCATATCGCTATACCAACCCTCCTCTGCGCGTGTTTTACCGGGCAGCCGCAGTTTGGACCGGCATGCTCACCTTCCTCTTTTTTGCCGCCGTTCTCTCCTGGATTATTTTCGGTGTGGCGCAACTGGCAGGCTTGGCTGTGAACTTCCATCGCATCGTCGAAGTACTATTCGCCGTCGCGGCGGTGACCGGCTTCTACGGAGTTTTCAACGCAAGCTGGACGCGGATCACCCGAACGACCGTCCAACTTGCGAACCTGCCTGCGGCGTGGCGCGGGCGGAAAGCGGCGCTCATCAGCGATGTGCACCTCGGCCACGTGCGAAACGGCAGTTTTTTGCGCCGCATGGTCGCCAAGATTTTGAAGGAAGAGCCCGACGCGATTTTCATCACCGGAGATCTGTATGACGGCACCGCCATCGACGCGCAACGCGCAGCGCAGCCATTAATCAACCTCGTGGCGCCGCAAGGAGTGTATTTCGTCGCGGGCAATCATGAGCAATTTGGCGACGACAGTAAATATATGCGCGCAATTTCGGCCGCCGGAGTCCACGTGCTCCGCAATGAGAAAGTGGAAGTGGACGGCTTGCAAATTGTTGGCGTCCCCTACCGTCACGCGACGCACGATGGCCACCTTGCCTCGGTGTTACGCGGTGTCAGCTTGGACCGCGATCGCGCGAGCATCCTATTGACGCACGCGCCGGACCATCCGGATGTCGCCGAGGCCGCCGGCGTTTCCCTGCAACTATCCGGCCACACTCACCTCGGCCAATTCATACCTTGGAGTTGGATTGCCCGTCGGATTTACCGCCAGTTTGTCTATGGCCTAAGCCGTATCGGCAAGATGCAGGTTTTCACTTCAAGCGGAGCCGGCACCTGGGGCCCGCCGCTGCGCCTAGGCTCAAATCCCGAAATCGTAGTGCTTGAATTCCAGTAGATTTCACCAGCTCTTGGAAGTGTTATGATTTTTGCGCGGTTTATACATAGTCTGACTTATCCTGGTCCACTGTTCGGCTTGGACTCGGTCGGGCACAAGCTCAGTCCTCAACTCTCAGACGCTCTATCCTTCGCTTTCGTCACCTTCTGATCCTCGGGTTATATTTAGTGCTGTTTTGGTAAGCTCTCTGCGCCTGCGGAAGAAACCTGGGGAGGTTGGCGATGCATTTGCGATTAATGGCAGTGTGTTGCGTGTTTAGTATGTGCTCGCCGGCAGCGAGGGCGCAGACGGGAACTAGCGGCACGCCGTCCGGTCCTGCAGTTACTGCGCCCGCGATCTTGCCGAGCAACAGGCAGCCTCGCGCCCGTGATCTCGGTGTGCCCTTCGATGGCACACCCGGACCGTTGAACGCCATCACCGACGTTGCAGGCGTAGAGGTGGGCTACAAAACGCTTATCACCGGTGAAGGCCGCCTCCTCGTTGGAAAGGGTCCCGTTCGCACCGGGGTGACCGCTATCCTGCCGCGTGGAAAGCAAGGCACCAAGAGTGTCTTCGCCGGGTATTTCGCCGGAAACGGAAATGGCGATATGACCGGTACGCACTGGATTGAGGAGAGTGGTCTGCTTGAAACGCCGATACTCATCACGAATACGGGAAGCGTCGGCGTCGTGCGCGACGCTGCGGTCGCCTGGATGGTGCAACAAAAGCGACCCGGAGACTTCTGGTATCCGGTCACTGCCGAAACCGCCGACGTACCTCTGAATGACATCAAGGGCCAGCACGTCACCGCGCAGGACGCTTGGGACGCGCTGAACTCCGCCACAGATGGACCACTTCTCGAAGGCAATGTTGGCGGTGGCACCGGAATGATTTGCAACGGCTTCAAAGGCGGAACCGGAACATCGTCGCGTAGGCTCAGCGCTGCCGATGGCGGCTACACGGTGGGTGTGCTCGTCCAGTGCAACTACGGCGGATCGCAGCAATTAAGGGTCGCAGGCATTGCCGTGGCCCGGGAAATGAATCTCCAGCGGCCTTGCGTCGAGAAACTCCTTGATCCGCCGGTGGTGTATTGGTGGAATGGAACGACCGTTCCAGTCTGCGACCCAAAAGTAGCCGCCACTGCCGATGGCGTCCGCGCCTCGGAAGAGGGCTCCATCATCGTGATCGTCGCGACCGACGCGCCGCTCACGCCGGACCAGCTAAAGCGCCTTGCCCGCCGCGTCTCCGTCGGCCTGGGAAGAGTGGGAGCCATTGAAGGAGACGAGTCCGGCGACATATTTCTTGCATTCTCGACCGCCAACGCGGGAGCCGACGAAGGCAACAGCACTCAACCTCCTTTCCACTACCCGAACGCCGCGATTCAGCGCATGCAAAGCTGGAAGATGGATGCGATGTTTACTGCTGTAGTGCAGGCGACCGAGGAGTCCGTCATTAACACCATCGTCGCCGCAAAAACAATGGTCGGCGCAGACTATTGGACTATCCCGGCATTGCCGCACGATCAACTACAACAAGTCTTGCGCAAACACGGGCTGCTGCAACCGTGATCGGCTTTGTCTTTGTGCTGCTAGTGGATGGAGAGCAGTGCAAGTAAAATTCTGGCGACGATGACAAACAAGAAAATTCCGCGAATCCGGATCGTTTCACTTGCGCCGAACGTCACATCCACTCTGCTGGAGCTAGGAGCTGGCCGCGACCTCGTGGGCGTGAGCAAATGGTGCAAAGACGTTGCCGACGTGGGTCGCCGCCCGCAAGTCGGCGATTGCTGGAAGATGGATATCGATGAAGTGATGCGGCTAAAGCCCACTATCCTGATCGGCTCCGTGCCATTTGCTCCCGATACAGTCGCCAAACTTCTCGCGCAGCCGGTAACCTTCGTCGCCATAAATCCGCGAACTCTTGCAGACATTGAGCGCGACATTTCCACTCTGGGCAGTATCGCGAACCGCGCGGCAAGTGCCCAGAAGTTAATTCGGAAGATGCGGCATGAATTCGAAAACGTAGCGCGCGCCGGTCAAAGCCGTCTCAGCAGCGCGCTCCGTCAGAGCGCCACCTTAAATGGTTTTCGTCAGGGCACGGCTTCAGCCGTGCCAAAAAGCAGATCAAGATCAGGGGTTTCAACCCCGGAGCTCCGCCCGCGGGTTTACTGCGAAGCATGGCCCAAACCGCGCATCAGTTCTCCTCCCTGGGTGGCTGAACTGGTCGAAATTGCAGGCGGTAAAATGGTCGTCGCGTCCGGCCAGCGCGTGACCGATGAAGATGTGGCCGCGGCAAATCCGGAAATCATCGTGCTAGCGTGGGCCGCCGCCGGAAGCAGATCGAAGCGGACCAGCGCGCTGCAAAACCCCGCATGGCGAGACGTGCTAGCAATTAAGAACCGTCGCGTTTTCGTAATCCGCGATGAATTATTAAATACTCCCGGTCCTCCGTTGATCAAAGGCGCGTGGGAATTGTTACAAATAATTCACAGCGCGCCCCCGAAAGGCCTCGAATGAAGACAGTCGTAGCCGCGCTCATCGAATCTGACGGTAAACTTCTCGTGTGCCAGCGCCGCCGCACCAATTCCTTCGGCTTGATGTGGGAATTCCCCGGCGGAAAATTGGAACCAGGTGAAACCCCCGCCGAAGCGATCGCGCGAGAGTTACACGAAGAGTTGGGAGTCACCGCGCAAATCGGATCGGAAGTTTATCGTAAGCGCCATCAATATTCGGAACTCGCCGAGCCGATAGATCTGATCTTCTTCACCGCTACTGTGAATCCCGCCGAGATTCGAAACCAGGCGTTCGAAACCATGGAGTGGAGCATTCCCTCCAATCTGGCGAATCTGAATTTTCTTCCCGCAGACCGCGAGCTAGTCGAGAAGTTACGGTCTGGAACTCTGAAGGTGCCGAAAGCGGATTGAACGGAGGCGAGAGGATCATCTCAAGAGAAGATCTGGATTGGGCTGCGTCGGAGAAGTTACTTTCCCCGGAGCAGGCGACGCTCTTATGGGCGCGACTCGAAGCGCGCCGTTCTGACCGGTCAAACTTCGGCGTGGCCAACGTCGCCTACTACCTCGGCGCGCTGATCGTCATGTCCGCACTGGGCTGGTTCATGACCCTTGGCTGGCAGAAATTTGGCGGCGGAGGGATTTTCCTGATTGCCGCGGCCTACGCAATGGCATTTCTATTAGCGGGATACTATCTCTGGTTCTCTCAGAACCTCAAAATTCCTGGCGGACTTCTTTTTACCTTGGCGGTGTGGATGGTGCCACTGGCAATTTACGGCCTCGAAGAGCTTACCGGAATCTGGCCGCAAGCCAACCCCGGAGCCTTTCGCGATTACCATATCTGGGTCAAGGGCAGCTGGATTCTAATGGAGATTGGAACAATCCTGGCGGGTTCGGTCGCGCTGAGGTTCATCCGCTTTCCTTTTCTCACCTTTCCAATCGCGTTTTCGCTTTGGTATATGTCCATGGATCTCACGCCGCTGTTGTTGCGAAAAAACGAATTCAGTTGGAACGAGCGTCTCTGGGTCTCCCTCCTCTTTGGCGCTCTGATCTTGATTATTTCCTATGTTGTGGACCGCCGGACCCGCGAGGATTACGCCTTCTGGGGTTATTTGTTCGGCTTGCTGGCTTTCTGGGGAGGCCTTTCGCTCATGCGAAGCAGTAGTGAATTCAATAAATTCCTCTACGGCCTCATTAATCTGGGACTGATGCTGGCTGCGATCTTTCTCGATAGGCGCGCCTTCTTGGTCTTCGGAGGCTTTGGCGTGTTCGGGTACCTCGCTCACCTCTGTTATGAAGTATTCAAGGACTCCATGATGTTTCCGTTCGCGCTGAGCGTGTGGGGCCTGCTGATTATTTTTCTCGGGATAAAGTATCGGCGAAATCACGAAGCGATCGAGTCGGCCATTTTGAATTTCCTTCCTGACGGACTGAAGAATCTCCGTCCCACGGCTCGCTAAGGCGGCTTTCTCGAATATTTCCCCCAAAGAAAAGACGCCTGCTACGAATGCACGCAAGGCCGCTATGGGTGTATTCTAGAAGCTCCAAGATAATCCGGCGAGCAAGTGTTCCGGCGGATTCGGCATTTTGAAGAGTACGAGGGCAATCGAAGCAATGGACAACGAACTTAGTACACCGATACAAGGCTTGGACGATTCCGAAATTCAAGAGTGGCTCGAATCGCTGGATTCGGTTCTGCAATCAAGCGGCCCGGACGTGGCGTCCTACATCTTGGAGCGGTTGCAGGCGCATGCCAAAGTGGTCGGCATCGATATTCCTTTCACCGCTACCACTCCTTACGTAAACACGATTCCTCATCAGCTCCAGCCGGCCTTCCCCGGCAATCAAGAGCTCGAGCGCAGGATCAAGAGCTTGGTCCGTTGGAACGCTATCGCCATGGTCGTGCGAGCGAATCGCGAAGAGCACAACATCGGCGGCCACATTTCCACATACGCTTCGGCAGCGACCCTTTACGAAGTTGGCTTCAATCATTTCTTCCGCGCGCGCACACCCGAGTTCGAAGGCGACATTATTTATTTTCAAGGGCACGCGTCTCCTGGAATTTATTCGCGAGCATTTCTGGAAGGCCGCCTCTCCGCCGAGAAGCTTGAAAATTTCCGGCGTGAACTGAAATCCGGGGGTGGCCTTACTTCTTACCCGCATCCGTGGCTAATGCCGGAGTTTTGGGAATTCCCCACCGTCTCCATGGGACTGAGCCCGCTGATGGCAATCTACCAAGCCCGCTATAACCGTTACCTGGAAAATCGTGGGCTTAAGCCTGAGACAGATGCAAAAGTTTGGGCCTTCCTCGGAGACGGCGAGACCGACGAACCGGAATCTCTCGGCGCCATCGGTTTGGCCGCGCGCGAAAAGCTCGACAACCTTATTTTCGTCGTGAATTGCAACTTGCAGCGCTTGGACGGCCCGGTGCGTGGTAACGGCCAAATTATTCAGGAACTCGAGGCGGAATTCCGCGGCGCCGGATGGAACGTGATCAAAGTCCTTTGGGGCACCGAGTGGGATCCAATTCTCGAGCGCGACACCGAAGGCCTGCTGGTCAAACGCATGGGCGAACTCGTTGACGGCGAGTATCAAAAGCTCGTCGTTTCGTCCGGCGCATATGTCCGCGAACATTTCTTCGGCTCAAGCGCGCAGCTCCTCAAGCTGGTTGAACCGCTTTCCGACGAGCAACTTCGTCGCCTGCGCCTCGGCGGACACGATCCCAGAAAGGTTTATGCCGCATTTAAAGCGGCAGTCGAACATCGCGGCGCGCCCACCGTAATTCTCGCGCGCACCATCAAAGGTTACGGCCTCGGCGAAGCGGGTGAAGGCAAAAACGTAACCCACCAGCAAAAGAAACTCAACGAAGACGAGCTCCGCGAATTTAGAACGCGCTTCGATATTCCAGTTACCGACGAGCAGTGCACCGAAGTTCCTTTCTACCGCCCCCCCGATGACAGCGAAGAAATTCGCTATCTGCGCGCGCGTCGTCAAGAGCTCGGCGGCTACGTTCCGCAACGCCGTGTCCGCGCGAAACCAGTCGCCGCCAACCTGGAGGAATCTTTCAAGGAATTTTCCGCCGGCAGCGATGGACGCGAAATCTCCACCACCATGGCCTTCGTCGCCATCTTGCGCAAATTGCTCCGCGATCCGGAGCTCGGCAAACTAATCGTCCCCATCGTGCCGGACGAGGCCCGTACCTTTGGCATGGAATCGCTCTTCCGCACTGTTGGGATTTATTCCAGCGTGGGCCAGCGCTATGAGCCGGTGGACGTGAACACCCTGCTCTACTACAAAGAAGCGAAAGACGGCCAAATCTTGGAAGAAGGAATCACCGAGGCTGGTTCGATGGCTTCGTTCATCGCCGCCGGAACTGCTTACGCCACGCACGGTATCAATACCATTCCATTTTTTATTTTTTATTCCATGTTCGGATTTCAGCGCATCGCCGATTTTATCTGGGCCGCCGCGGACATGCGCGTCCGCGGATTCATGCTCGGCGGAACTTCCGGTCGCACCACGCTTGCCGGCGAAGGGCTTCAGCACCAGGACGGCAACAGCCACGTCCTCGCGCTCACCGTCCCCAACCTGCGCGCCTACGATCCGGCATACGCCTACGAGCTCGCCGTGATTATTCAGGACGGCATTCGCCGCATGTACAAAGACGGCGAAAGCATCTTTTATTACATCACCGTAATGAACGAACCTTACGCCATGCCCGAAATGCCTGGCGACGTAACCGAAGGCATTCTCAAAGGCATGTACAAATTCCGCGCCTCGCGCAATAAAAAATCAAAGTTGCGCGCGCAACTCTTCGGCAGCGGCGCCATCCTCAACGAAGCTCTCCGCGCCCAGGAAATTTTGGAGCAAAAATACGGAGTTGCCGCCGACGTTTGGAGTGTCACCAGTTACAAGGCGCTCTACAGTGACGGAATTGAGACCGACCGCTGGAACCGCCTGCATCCTAGCCAAGCGCCGCGCGTCCCTTACGTCACCGAAGCACTGAGAGATTCGCCCGGGGTGATTGTCGCGGCCACCGACTACCTGAAAACTTTGCCGCACATGATCAGCTCGTGGATTCCGCGCCGCATCGCGTCGTTGGGCACCGACGGCTTCGGCCGCAGCGAAGGCCGCACGTCGTTGCGCGATTTCTTTGAAGTGGACGCGCGCTTCATCACTCTCGCCGCGCTCAACGAGCTTGTCCTCGACGGAAAAACCGAAGAAAAAGTCGTGGAGAAGGCCATCGCGGACCTCGGCATCAACGCCGAAAAACCCAACCCGGTAACTTCGTAGCGCGCTCATCAATCTTTTTTCGCCGCGAAGGCGGCCGCGGCCTCTTTGGATGTAACCACCGGCACAATCTCGAAATCCATCAGGTCTTTCCATTCCGCGGCCCACTGCTGAAACAATTCCGGACGCTCACACTCCATCAGCTGGAAGCAGCGGTCGAAGTTTCGTTCGATCCAGCTGTCTACATATTTCAGCCCCTCGGGCATCATGCGTCCTTTATTCTGCAAACGCTCGTAAATCGGCGATGCATCGCGCTCCTTGAATCGTTCAATCACCATGAACAGCATGAGCCCTCCTTCAAATCAGCGACCTTCCGCCATCGACCACGATTGTTTGGCCGGTGACGAATTCCGCGGTGGCCAGGTAGGCGACGGCGCCGGCGATGTCGTCGCCAGCGCCGGTGCGATGCAACGGGACACGTCGAATATATTCTTCGTCGGGCAGCTCGCCGGGAAACTGGATCGTGCCGGGCGCCACGCTGTTCACCAGAATTTCAGGAGCCAGCGCGCGCGCCAGGCAGCGCGTCAACATGATCGTCCCAGCCTTCGACACGCAGTAGTGCGTGTAAAGCGGCCAGGCCAGCAGCCCGCCCAGCGACGACAAATTGATGATGCGCCCGCGTCCCTGGCGTTTCATAATCGGCGCCGCCGTCTGCGCGCACAGGAATTGCGACTTCAGGTTGGCGTTCATGATGCGGTCCCATTGCTCTTCAGTCAGGTCTTCAAATTTGGAGGGAAAAAAGATGCCTGCGTTGTTCACCAGAATATCGAGCCGCCCGAATTCGTTTTCCGTCGCCAGAAATAATTTTTGGACGTCCGCGCGCTGGCTGACGTCCCCTTCCACCGCAATGGCCCGCCGCCCCTCGTGCCCCTGTTGCCCTTGGTCTCCCTCGTTATTGTTCGTAACGCGAATCTCCCGCACCAGCTCCTCCGCCTCCGCCTTCGACTCCAGGTAATTCACCACCACGTCCGCACCCTCGGAGGCAAGCCGCAAAGCAATGCTCCGCCCTACCCGCTTGGCTCCGCCAGTCACCAGCGCCACCTGGCCTTCCAACGCCTTCCCCGCCATCGCTTCGGTCCTCCTGCTTGGTGAGACCGTGACACGTTAGCACTTTGTGCGACGGGACGGAACGGCGAGAACGTTTTTGTTAGTCCAGGGAGGGTGGCGGTGGCGCTGTATCAACTGGGCGAGATCTTGTGTTGTGAATAGCCAAAACTTGAAAATCCTAATGTGCATTCTGGCCCCGGTTGGAATTTTGTCCGTTCTTTGTTTGAGTAAGTTGCGGCGAACTCTGTTTGTGGCGCTGGGCCGGTTAAAAGTGGTCTAGAACACTTGCAAATTGTGAGTGACAACTGGCTCGTGCGGACGAGCGATTTAGGTGGATTCGACATCAGCCCGCCTGGCCGAGCAGGCGCAAAAGGAAACGGAACTTTCGGCGAGTTATCGAATCGGAATGGGTAGCTGGCGGAACGGAGGAGGGCTTATGCCGACGCCGTCGACCCGGGAGCCCTATCTTCGACCTGCGCGGCCCCGATCCGAGGAGCAAGGAAGATTTTGAGGCGATGAGGAATAGTCCCCAGGCGCAGAAGCATATGAAGCCATCCTCCCAAGAATGCATATCGGTTTATTTGGAAAGCAGGTCGGGGATTACTTTGGAAAAATCGGACGCGTGCACGACTGGGCCATTTAAGAATGAGGCCCGCGGAAGTTGATTATCCCAGCGGGCATCTTTTGAATATACGGCCACCTCGTCCCAGTGAATACCGTGCTGGGTACAGCAATGGGGCTTGGGATGGGCGGGATCGGACTCAAGCTTACGAGCTAGTTCTTCTGCGAACAGATGATTCTTATCCCAGAACTGCGAAACTCGGGGATCAGATAGTCGCGATAACACACCCGTGCCCGGACTGTAATAGTCCGTTGGAAGGATTGGCTCCCACACCGCGAAGACACGGATGTGCGGATTTGTATTTAGTTTCAGAAAATCCTCGACTGCGGAAGCCCCCCGCAGGCATGTTGGTCAGGTAGGAGAAAGGAGCAGAACGATACGCACTTCGCCAGAGGCCACATTGAACGCTGTACGCAATTGATCAAAATTGCTGGACGCGAGCGACTCCAATGGCGGCTGCCCTGCGGGGACTCTCGCTCCGGCGTAGAAATGCCAGCCGAGAACCACCAGTCCCCCGAGCGCCAGCAGCGCAAGGATGCTTAGGGGTTTCTTCATTGGTGACCGCTACGGGAGATATCGGCGAGCATGCTGGCAATCGTTTGCGGAAAGAGAAGGAGAAGAAATACGATTAACGTGGACAGACCTAGGCAGATGATTGCTGTTTTGCTTTGCCGCGTCCGGCAGCGCATACCTCGGTAAATCTGAAAGAAACCCACTCCCAAGAGTGCGACCGCCAGCCCCAAGAGCCAAGGCCGCGCGCCAGCCAAGAAAACGGACGCACTCGCGAGGCCTGCAGCGCCCAAGAATGCCAATGGCAGACAACATCCCAGAGTAAGAAGCGAAGCCAGCACAGCGCCCAGGGAAGAACCTGTTGTCTTCCAATGGTCCACTAAACCTCCAAACCGTCAGCCTTTTCGATCACGGCACGTAGCCGCTCTTCCGACGGAGCGCCGGTGCCGTCCAAATACAAGCGGCACATGAGCCCGACCGCGCGAGATTGTTCGCTCTGCGGTTCAACGTCGTGTCCGTTCACGCGAATAGTTGGTGAACCCGGAAACTTCAGCGCTTGCGCCATGCGTACATCGGTCACCAGAACTTCGCGGACGTGCGCGTGAAAACTTTCCGGAGACAAAACTGCACGTAAGCGTTGAAGGGCCACGGCGTGATTCGGACAGTCGGAGACGTAAAACAGTTCAATTTTCATGCCACACGCTTATGCTTAGATTTTCCAGCAGCAGCCAGGACTGGGCAAGCGACACTCTTTCCTCGTGAGCGCTTGAGTTGAGAGTTGCACTTCTTGAGGGCGGCCTTCAGTTCGTCTTCCAACTTCACAAGCCCAGTGCGCTTGGCGTGAATGTCTTTGATTTTGCGATCGAGCTTCTTGCGCATTTCCGAGCATGCGCGCAGGTCATTGGTTCTAAGAGATAGGAATTCACGAATTTCCGTGAGCGAAAAACCAAGCGTCTGCAAGTTGCGGATGAATCCCAACGTGGAGAGATCAGCGGCGGAATACAGCCGAAACCCGCCTTGGCTGCGCGCGGGAGCAGCAAGCAATCCATTGCGCTCGTAAAAACGAATCGCGTCCACGCTCAGTCCTGTGTGTTTGGAAATCTGACCGATTCGCATGGCGCCTTCTCGTCCTCACAACCTCGCTAGCTTCTAGGCTACACCCTAGAGTCTAGGCCAGAGTCAAGCGCTTTGTATGGAGAACAGCTCATTTCGGCCCAGGTGACGCCCTCAGTGCATGTTCGCTCCGTGCAAACAAAAGGAAGTGAAACTTTCGGCCTGCTATCGAATCTGATTGGGCAGCGGAGGGACAACAGGAGGCCTTATGCCGATAATTTCGAAAGACAACAAAGTGGCTACGCTGATTAATGTGTTTACGGTGGAAGCGGGGAATCAGCAGAAGGTGGTGGACATGTTGGTGGAGACTACGGAGAAGGCTATGAAACATATTCCCGGGTTTGTTTCGGCGAGCATTCACAAGAGTCTGGACGGAGTGCGCGTCGTTAATTACGCGCAGTGGCGGAGTAAAGAAGATTTTGAGGCGATGAGGAATAGTCCCGAAGCGCAGAAGCACATGAAACCGTTTTTTGAGATAGCCAAGGTGGATTTTCATTTGTATGAAGTGGCGGACGCGATTGAGGTGCGGGGCGCGTCGGCGTAGGGCGACACTCGAAAAGCAAAAATATAAGGCGACAGCAGGTCCCTCAGGTCTATCCGCAAACAACGCGGATTTCAGGATGACAACGTAAGGACAGAACCACACTCTAAGTCAAAAGCCTCGCCCCGGCTCGCCGGCATGAACTCCACAACATGCATGCTTTCAGACACTCTTCAGGTGCGGATGAGAAATTTGCGCTCACACAATGGACTTGCAAATACGGCACATAATGTTTGGCAGCTGTTCTAGAAATAGAAAATGGAGAAACTTATCTCAATGAGAGTAGGCGCTCTCGCGCTGCTTGCGGTACTTGGCTGCGGGTTAATCGGCGCGACAAGGACGACGAAAGTCGAGCGGTTTCACTGATCTCCCCATTCCGGATAAGCGGTCAGCGCGTCAACGTAATTGTGGATTACGTCGGTGTGGGCGTCTTCTTGCCAACCGCCTAGCGAGAGGCTCTTGAACAGGTCGCGGGGGCGGCCTTGGTCGTCAATGGAATATTCGGTGAAATTTAGGACTTGGCGAGCTTCCTGAGCCAAGGAATCGGAGCTAATGGCTTTGGCGTAGAGGGCGAGGACGGCTCCATAGGTGGAATTAATACCGTTCCAGGCGTCGCGGTCTTCGTCTTGTTCGTGGCAGACGGTGACGCCGAATTCGCGGTGCGTGAAATTCTTCCGAACGAAATCAATCAAGGTGGCGGAATCTTCACGCCAAGCTGGGTCGAGGGCTTCTCTTCTCTCCAGCAAGTAACGTGAGAGATTCAGGGGAGCCCAGGCGTTGTGATTGGTGGGATTGTCGTGGTCTTCGAAGAACTGGGCGAAGAGAGCGCCGCCGTTTTTCGCGCTGGGAATTTGGCGGTCTTTGATCCATTGCCAGAGAGCGGCGCGTGGCGCGGCAAATTCGGCGTAGCCATGCGCTAGAAGCGCATCGTAGAGGCGCAGGACGTAAGTCATATTGCTGGAAACGGGGCCGCGAGGGGCTCCGCTGCGATAGTCAGCGCGAAAGGGCCAGGGCGGATTATTAGCCTCGCGGGGGCGCTGATTTTTCGCTAGGACGCGCGCGTTCTGTAATGCTTGCGCGAGATATTTTTTATCTTGCGTGGCGTCATAGAGCAGGACCAGGGCGTACCCGGCGATGCCGCCTTTGTCGGGTTCGATTTCGTAGGGACGATCGGCTTGCGAACCGCTGTCGGGCGGTTGAGGGAAGCTGCCGCGGTGTCCGGTGGAACGCGTGAATCGCGGATATTTTCCGGCGTCGGGAGTTAGATCTTCGGTGATCAGATAATCGCCCATTGCGCGCGCGATCTGCAAAGTTTTGGGATTGCGCTTCCCTCTTAGTTCATAAAACTTCAGATACGAGATGATGCCCATGCCGTTTTGCGTGGCTGGGATGGTGTCGTTGCGATCGGGCCAAGCGCGCCAATCGTGATCCAAGAAAGTGGTGCTGACGAAAATCGGATAGCCGTGATCGGAGGGAGCGTTTTCGTAAAAGCGCATCTCACGGTCGAGCGCGATGTTCCAGGGAATCCATGGGAGCAAATGGGCTGCGGGGTCGAGCTTTGCCTCGTGGCCGGCGATCACGATGGGCTTTGCGGATTGGGTGTGAAGAACACCGACGGACGCCGCGATAAAAAAGATGAGGAGAAGGATTGCGACACGCGGAGGTTTCACGTTCACCCGCGGATTATAGCGTGAGTTCCTTCCGGGACCCGTGTCACGGCGTGACGTTAACCCGTTCGATGGGCCACTCTACTCGCTCGCACGCGATAAGTGACTGAATCGGCGCGGCCGTAGTATCTTTGCATTCCGTAGAAGCTTTTGTGCATGCGATGAATCTTAGAACTGCGGAGGCGGCATGCTGACGGCGTTCGAAGACGTTCTCGTGGTTTTGGGATGCACGCTGTCGTCGCTGATTTTTGTGTGGGTGCTGAATCGCGTTTGGCCAGCGGAGCGGCGGCGCGATCACAATGACATTATCGGGTGGCAAGTAGGCGTGCTGGGCACAACCTATGCGGTGATTCTGGGATTCATGCTGTACGCGGTGTGGACGTCGTTCCAAGAAGCGGACCTCAACGCGGACACGGAGGCGAATTGTCTGGTGAGCGTTTTCCGGGTGGCGGATGGATTGCCCGCGGCGCAACGCGATCAAGTTCATAAACTTACTCGGCAGTACGCCGATATCGTGATAACGCAAGAGTGGCCCACGATGCAGGGCGGAGATTTTGGTTTGGCCGGCCAGCAGACCATCGAGCAATTGTGGACGGCGGTGCTACAAACAAAGCCCGACTCGTTCGCGCAGCAGACGGCTATGAATCTAGCGCTCACGGAAATTGACAGCATGACGGAACATCGCCGCGTACGACAACTTCAAAGCCAGTCCAAACTGCCCGCGATACTTTGGATTGTGTTGATTGTAGGCGGGATTATCACCATGCTCTCTTCGTGCATGTTTGGCATCGATAATTTTATGTTGCATGCCGTGCAGGTGGTTTCGCTGACTCTGCTGCTCGCGCTCATCCTCGTCGCAATCGCTGATATCGATCGGCCATTTCAAGGTGTAGTTCACGTGCATCCGCGCGGTTTTGAGCGGGCTCGCGAAGCTTTTGCGCAACATCCGTAATCCTCCAGCACATTTAAGGTGAACCCTCGGGCAAGGCTACGTGAAAAGAATGTTAAAAGGCAGACCTATGTCTTGACATTTCCTACTCGCAAAGATATACGAGCGCACAGCGTGCCGGCAGTGCAGGCATCGGTACCTGAAGGAGCGTGCGATGCATTGGATTCAGGTATACGACCCACTGGGCCACTGGTGGCTCTCCACGCTGGTTGCAGCGCTGCCGATCATCGTGCTGTTCACGCTGCTGGCGGGATTGCGCGTGAAGCCGCACTGGTGCGCGATCGCGGGCGCCTGCACCGCGATGCTTGTGGGCATCCTGATATTTCATATGCCGCTGATTTTCGCCGCATCGGCGTTTGCCTACGGCGTGGCGTACGGCATGCTGAAAATTGCGTGGATTGTTCTCGCCGCCGTGTATCTGTACGACATCTCCGTTGAAACCGGCCAGTTTGAAATCATGAAGGAATCGATTGCCGGGATTACGCCCGACCGGCGTCTGCAAGTGCTGCTGGTGGCGTTTTGTTTTGGCGCGTTCATCGAAGGAGCGGCGGGATTTGGAGCGCCTGTGGCGATTGCGGGCGCGTTCATGATCGGGCTGGGATTTCGTCCTTTTCATGCTGCGGCGCTGAATCTGATTGCGAATACTGCGCCGGTTGCCTGGGGCGCGATTGGGACGCCGGTGCACGCATTGGCGGCAGTTTCGGGGCTGCCTGAATCGGATTTAAGCGCGATGATCGGGCGCATTCTGCCGTTTACGGCAGTGATCGTGCCGCTGTGGCTGGTGCGCACTATGGTGAATTGGCAAGAGACGTTTGAAGTGCTACCGGCGATTATCGTGGTGGGCTTTTCGTTCGCGGTGACGCAGTTCATTTGGGCCAATCATGTAGATAGCAACCTGGTGGATATCGCGGCCGCGGTCGTGTCGATCATTGTGACGATTATTTTTCTGCGCTTCTGGAAGCCGAAAAGAATCTGGCGCTTTGATTACGATAAGCCTGAAGGTGCCCCTGTTGCTGCGGCGCCTCTCCGCGAAGTTGCCGACGATATGGGCGGAAAATGGCCTGCCAAGGATTATGACGACTACGTCGCGCCGAAAAAATATCCTGCGCGTGTAGTGCTGAAGGCGTGGATGCCATTTGCAATTCTATCGCTTTTCGTTTTGCTGTGGGGACTGCCGACAGTGAAGCTCGCGATGAATCAGGCGACTACACCCGCGTTTCGCGTGGTGCAGGCGGACGGAAAAGTTCGCCCAGGGCCGCCGGGATGGAACTGGCCGTATTTGCACAATTTGATTTCGCGTTCCACACCGGTTGTGGCGAAACCGACTCCGGAAGGCGCGCGTTACGATTTCAACTGGCTTTCGGCGACGGGAAGCGGGTGTTTTCTGGCGGCTATTCTATCGGGACTGCTGCTCGGCATGAGCCCGGTGGCGTTGATGAAAACATTTTGGCGCACGCTGGTGCGCATGCGTCTGGCAATGATAGCGATCTCGTTCATGCTGGGCTTGGGATTTGTGACCCGCTATTCCGGGCTCGACGCGGTGCTCGGTCTGGCTTTCACGCGGACGGGCTGGCTGTATCCGTTCTTCGGAACATTTCTGGGCTGGCTCGGCGTGGCGCTCACGGGCAGCGACACTTCGTCGAACGCGCTGTTCGGCAGTCTGCAGCGGATCACTTCACAGCAACTCGGAATTGATCCGGTCCTGATGTGCGCGGCGAATAGCGCGGGCGGCGTGATGGGCAAGATGGTGGATGCGCAATCGATTACTATCGCCACTTCGGCAACCGAGCAAGTCGGAAACGAAGGCATGATTTTCCGTTTCGTTTTCTGGCACTCGATTGCGCTGGGGGCGATCGTCGGCCTGATCGTGATGCTCTACGCGTACGTGTTCCCGCATTTTGTTCCACACGGCTTGACCTTCGTGAAGTAATAACAAGGTGACCTAGCCGATGCCACAGCCTGCGCCATCTGTGGACGGAACTTTCCGAGTTCTCCGGACTATACATTTGGCCATGCTAATCTCCGTCTTTCTCTACATTTGGGTGGCCGAAAAAGTTCTTCGGCATAGCCAGCAAAGTCCAGATCGACTATTCACCACTTCGATCGCAGTATTGGCTGCAACCATCTTTGTTGCCGCAATTGTCGTGCGAATAAAAATAATCCAGCCAGCGCTCAATTTGTTGCAGACGAAACCCAGCGACAAACAATCGCTTGTCCGTTGGAGATCCGGAAGCATAATCAGCTTTGTTCTGGCGGAAACCGTGATGATGTTCGGCGTCGCACTGCGGGCTGTCGGGGTGACGTTAGCTCAATCCGCTCCATTTTACCTTGCCGCAATCGCGCTCATGCTTTTCTTGCGTCCCCGGCGGCCATAGTTGGCCACTTCGCGGCCTCTCCCCAGGCTCGTAGGCCGCGGGGAACGACCGGCATGTAGCCTTTTCCCTGCTAGAATCGGGGCGCGGATGGAGGGGGCATGAAGATTGATTTGTTGGCGATTGCGGCGCATCCGGATGATGTGGAGCTGACCTGCGGCGGAACGGTGTTGAAGATGGCGCAGGCGGGTTACCGTACAGGCATTCTCGACCTAACCAAAGGAGAAACGGGGACTCGCGGGACGCCGGAGATTCGTCTGCGCGAAGCGGCGCGGGCTGCGAACATTTTGAAAGCCAGCGTGCGGCGCAATCTGGGGCTGCCGGATGCGCGTCTGGAAATGCGCGATGAATACAAAATGGCGATCGCGGAAGTGATTCGCGAGTTGCAACCGAAGACGGTGATACTTCCCTACTGGGAAGGGCGTCATCCGGACCATTACAACGCGGCGAAACTGGGTTACGAGGCTTGCTTTGTGGCCGGGCTGAAAAATTATCCGCTGAGTGGGCGCGCGTTTCGTCCGTTTAAAATTTTGTATGCGGCGGCATATGAAAATGCGCGTCCCACTTTTTGCTTGGATATTTCGAAACAATTTGAAGCGAGGAGGCGAGCGATCCTGGCATACAAGTCGCAGTTCGAGCCGCCGGAGAAAGATCGCAAGTCGAAAGTATATTTGCCCCTCGACGAGCTGGAAGCGCGGATGAATCTGACGGCTACCGCTTACGGACGCATGATCGGCGTGAAGTACGCCGAGGGATTCATCGTGAAGGAAGCTATGCGCGTGGATGATGTGGTGCAGATGCAGGTGCGGTCTATATAAGTCGAAAGCGCGTTGAGCGAATGTGGCGTCTTTTTTCTCTCATTTGATCGGAGTTTGCGGAGGTGTCCGCCGGCTGGTGGGGTTCCTCTGGAGCCGCGAATTGGGAACCGCGAGAATTAGGGGTTAACGGGTTGCGCCGCGAGCAGTGCGAATGTTGATGAGTCTTTTGAGGTTAGGCTACGCAACGGCGCCATAGCAATACTCGTCGCTGACAAGAAGCCTCTTTACTTGAAAGCCGGCGCGAAGCTCTACACGGTAGAAGATCTAATTGCTGGCGAAAGGCCCTATCTCCAAGGGGGTCGCGGCGAATCCATTTGTCTGTGATCGAGTGGAACAACGCGGTTAGATTGGCAGCCGCTAACCGTGTGGGCCACGGATAAGATTCATCAGTTCATGCAGGTGGATTTCCTGATCGAATTATGATATCGCGCAGAATCCACAGCGGCGAGCCTGGAAGCCTGGAGAATTCTTTGGCGAAGTAGATTTTCGAGTTAGGCGAGGACTTTTAGAACTGGTCGGATTCCTGGGTGTAGGTGAAACCGGGGAGGGCTTGAGCTGTACCGCGACGGTCCACTTTGACTTTTACAGTGCCTTCGGCCTCGGCGCCGGTTTTGCGCAACAGGGCGTAAGTGGCGATAGCTTCGTTGTAAACCTTAGTAATCAAATAAGATTCGCCGGAATCGTCTTTCTTCCAGACTTGGCCAACTTGGATTTTACCGACAGGCATAGTACGAATGTAGACAGATTCTAGTGAACCGTCAATAACGGTGCGAAGGTCAGATTCGCACTGGGAACCTGTACGGTGTCCCACGAGGCCATCCTATTGATCAATGACCTTCACCTGAGGCCGCGGCCAACTGCCAAACCGGGCAGTTCGCGCTTGTAAAATCTTGGCGGGCGGAAAACTAATTGGCAGCGGGCGCCATCCAAGCAATTATCGTGACGGCGCTGGGGTGGGTGTATAATCCTGGCCAAGTTGCCGGGAGGTCCCCGTGAAGAAAAGCCTAGCAAGGCAATTGGGAACGCTGATCGTAGCTGCCTCGCTACTCAGTCCCGCGACACTCGCCGGGCCGATACAGCCATCGTCAACGCCAGCTCCCAGCCAGCAGCAACAAAACGGATCGTCGCAGTCTGGCCAGCAACCTTCAACGACGCCGGCGCAGGGCACTCAGCAGCCGCCGTCGGGTCAGCAAACTTCACCAGCGGCGCAAACTCCGCCGGAATCCGGGCAGCAGCCTCCTGTTTCGCAAACTTCAAAGCCGGATGAGTCGACGGCGCAGGACCAGAGCGCTCCGGGAACGGGCGACAAGAATCCGGATACACTGCCGATTCAGCAGATGCCGACGGACCCGAACGTCAAGGCGGGCTCCAAGCAGGATGTGAACGCGATTGGCAACCGCAGCGTTGGCCACGGACTAAATTTTTATTCGCTGGAACATGAAATTGCGCTGGGAAAACAACTGTCGCAAGAAGTTGAAAAGCAGGCGAAATTTATTAACGACCCAGTGGTGAATGAATACGTGAACCGAGTGGGGCAGAACCTGGTGCGCAACTCAGATGCGCAAGTGCCGTTTACGATCAAAGTGATCGATTCCGACGTAGTCAATGCATTCGCGCTGCCGGGCGGATTTTTCTACGTCAACAGTGGACTGATTCTACATGCGGATGAAGAATCGGAACTGGCCGGCGTAATGGCGCATGAAATCGCGCATGTTTGCGCGCGGCACGGCACCAAGCAAGCCACCAAGGGCGACATCATACAGATTGGCGCGATGGTCGCGACCATCTTCATTCCTTACACTTGGGCCGGATATGCAATCTACCAGGGCATGCAGTTTGCGATTCCGATGACATTTCTGAAATTCACGCGTGAGAATGAAGCGGAAGCCGACTACCTGGGGCTGCAGTACATGTATAAGGCCGGGTACGATCCGAACGCGTTTGTGTCGTTCTTTGAAAAGGTGCAAGCGGATGAGAAAAAACAGCCGGGAACGATCCCCAAGGTTTTTTCGACGCATCCTCCTACGCCCGACCGCATCGTGAAGGCGCAGAATGAAATTGCGACGATTTTGCCGGCGCGCGAAGAATACATTGTTACCACTTCGGAATTTGACACGGTAAAGCGGCGTCTGCAGATGATCGAAATGAATATGAAGGTGGACGACAAGAAGAATCCGAACAAGCCTTCGCTGCGCAAGAAGACGGATCAAAATCCTAACAAAGGGTCCACTGGCGGAAGCGATCCGCAGTCAACGAGCAGCGATCCTACGACCTCCGATCCTGACCGCCCGACCCTGCAGAGGCGTCCGGATCCAAACGCTCAGCCGTAATCGAGGCGAGTCGAAAAAACTGAGAGCTGGTGTGAAATTTTCAAGGGCGCTGAATCTGGCGCCCTTTTTCTTTTCGAGATTATTGCGGAAGAAACTTTAGTTCAGGTTGCGAAGTTATCGGGCGTGGACTTCGGCGACGCCCAGACGCTTGAGGCCTTCGGCGTAATATTTGCGGTACAGGATGTCCCACTCTTCGCTGCCTTCCAGGATTTCTTTTTTCTGCGAAGAAATCTTTGCACGGACTTCGGTGTCAACCTGCTCTTCGACCTTCAGCAGAGACGATAAAATCGTGACAATTTCCTGGCGAATGGTGTCGCGGTCTTCCACGAAATCCACATCCGGGCTGGCCACAAGAAGATCGATGATTCGGTGAGAGATTCGAACGGTTTTCTCGCGAGTCAGGCGCATATCAGCGGAGAATCAATTTCCTTTCACGGGCGAGTTGGCCTTTCACTTTCTTGAACATTTCCTGATACGAAACGCCCGTGCGCTTCATTTCATCCGAATATTTCGCAAGAATCTCGCGGACTTCTTCGTTCACGCGGTCTTCCACGGTGACTTCATCGGCCATCACCTGACGCACCTGCTGCGTGAGGTTTTCTATGTTCTTTATTTCGATCATCTTTTGAGCCGCGAGGCGTTTCACCACCTCTTTGGCCATGTAGCCGACATAATCCCGCGACAGAAGCATTCTGTTTGGCTCCGCAACTTATGACGAGCATTTCAGTCTACTGGCAGGGTATTCAAAGTGTCAAGACGGGGCGCTTCGAGCGTCGATCCAAGTGGGAGCGTAAACTGCGCGTTTGAGGAAAGCGATAGAGCCGTGCGGATAACTTCAAGGCAACCGCTCCGGCCATTACGCCAGCAAGTATTGAAATTGCGAGCACTAAATCGATGTCATTAGGGGCCACTTGATCAGCGCGGAAGAAAAAGTGAGTCCAGGAGATGGATGGGGCGAAATACATTCCGAGGCAACCGGCGAAAAGTCCGCCAACCGCGAAGATGGCTGGAACGACTACCCTGCTCGCTTTCCGCACAATCTCCCCCTGAGCCGCTTGCAAAATGCCACGAGATTTTTTCTCTCGATTGCCGGGTATTGCTGCGCGTGCTCATTCATATAATGGCACCAAATGTTATGCAGTGGCGGGTAACGAGTGACCTGCGTGTGCCGGGGAGCTGGCGTCCTCGTATCACTTCGTTTGTTCTGATAATCTGGGCTGGGATTTGCCTGCCGCGCGAGCAGACGAGCGCGGCGTGAATCACCAGAAAGAGAAAGGCCAGAGTGACTACAAGTCCTATTGCTACTCCGCGCGGCGTAAAGCGCGTGTTCAATTTCAACGCAGGGCCGGCCACGTTGCCGCTTCCTGTGCTTGAGCGCATTCGCGAGGAATTGCTGGATTACCGCGGCACGGGAATGTCAGTGATGGAAATGACCCACCGTTCGCCGGAATTCGAAGAAATACTCTTCCGCGCGGAACGGAATCTGCGCCAGCTCATGGCGATACCGGAAGAATACGCGGTGATATTTCTGCAGGGCGGCGGAAGCTTGCAATTTACGAT
>JABDEK010000006.1 GCA_013287135.1 Acidobacteriota bacterium
GATGTTGCAGGGCCGATTCCCCTGCCGACGGTGATTAACCGCTGGACGGTTTTGCGCTCACCGCACGTGGACAAGAAGTCGCGCGAGCAGTTTGAAATGCGCACGCACAAGCGGTTGATCGACATTCTCGATCCGACGCCGGATACCGTGGACGCTTTGATGAAGCTCGATTTGCCTCCAGGTGTGGACGTCGAGATTAAGGCTTTTGGTCGGGAGCACGTGGGCAAGTAGCAGGCGCGAAATAAAACGCGAAGGAAAGAGCGAACGAAATGGCCGTTAACGGAATACTCGGAATAAAATTAGGGATGACCCAGGTTTTTGCCGAAGACGGCGCCGCTGTTCCTTGCACCGTTCTGCAAGCGGGGCCGTGTGTGGTCGTTCAGCGACGGACTAAAGATAAAGATGGCTACGATGCGGTGCAGTTGGGGTTGGTGGAATTCATCAAGCCACAACGCGTGAACAAGGCTCGAACCGGTCATTTCAAAAAGGCTGGCGTGGCTCCTCTGCGATATCTCGGCGAATTTCGCATCGAGGATTCGAAGGATGAGGCGAAACCCGGCGACCGCGTGCTAGTGGACAATTTTAAGATTGGCGAGTTTGTAGATGTTACCGGCGTCAGCAAGGGTAAGGGATTTCAGGGCGGCGTAAAACGCTGGCACTTCCGCGGCGGCGACGCTTCACACGGATCCATGTTTCACCGCGCTCCGGGCGGCATTGGCGCCAGTTCATTTCCTTCACGCGTGTGGCCTGGCCAGCATTTTCCGGGACACATGGGACATGAACGCAAGACGTCCAAGAATTTGCGTGTGGTAAAAATCGATTCAGAAGAAAACTTGCTGCTGGTTTGCGGCGCGGTTCCTGGCCCGGCCGGCAGATACATTTTCATACGCAAGGCCAAAGCGGCCCTGTAGAGAGACGACGATGCCAGTTGCGGACGTAAAAAATCTCGAAGGCAAGAAAATCGGCACGGTTGAGCTGGCCGACGATGTGTTTGGCGTGAAGGTGAACGCGCATTTGCTGCATGAAGCGGTGCGGCATTACCTCGCGAGCAAGCATGCCGGAACGCACAAGACGAAAGACAAGAGCGAAGTAAGCGGTTCTGGACGCAAGCTTTGGAAGCAGAAGGGAACTGGCCGCGCTCGCGTTGGCTCGATTCGTTCGCCTCTCTGGCGGCATGGCGGCACGGTACACGGCCCAACGCCGCGCAGCTACTCCTATGCGCTGCCGAAGAAAATGATTATCGGCGCGCTGCGTTCGGCGCTTTCGTCAAAGCTGGCTGAGCAGAAAATAACGATTGTCGATGCCTGGGAGCTCGAATCGCACAAGACAAAAGCGTTTCGGCAAGCGCTGACCAAGCTCGATAAGGAAACACCTTCGATTCTGTTGGTGGACAATAGTTCGAACGTGAATCTTGAGCGCGCAAGCCGTAATATCGACGGGCTGACGCTGGTACCGACGAATGGTCTGGAAGCATACGATTTGCTGCGACACGATCATTTAATGATGTCACGTGAAGCAGCCGTGAAGCTGAGCCGAGCGCTATCTCCGAATCCGCAGGGACAGGAAGAGCCGATCCAGATTCAGCCGGCGCCGGGAGCGTCTTCAAAACAAGCAGCTGCCGAAAAGACCGAGCACCCTAAGCCGGCCGCAAAAGCACATTCAAAAACAGAGCCGGCACCGAAAGCCGCTAAGAAACACGCGGCTGCAAAGAAAGAAAAGCCGAAAGCAAAGTCCAAGCCCAAGGCCAAAAAGGAATAGGCGATGGATACCAGGCTTTATCAAGTGATTAAGCGGCCCATCATTACTGAGAAGGGCCTCGGTGTGAAGGAAACTCAGCACACGGTGGTATTCGAAGTCGCGTCAGATGCCACCAAGACGGAAATCAAGGAAGCGGTACAGCGAGTTTTTAAAGTAAAGGTGGATCACGTTCGCACGGCAAATTTTCACGGAAAGTTCCGCCGCCGCGGCCGCGCCGAAGGTTTCCGGAGCGATTGGAAGAAAGCGTACGTCCGGCTGGCTGAAGGCGAAAAAATGATCGAGTACGCCGACAATATTTAGTTTCGATAGTGATTGAGCAAGAGAGTTCAGGAAGTAGCTAGAGGAAGCAATGCCATTAAAAACATTTAAACCATACACGCCGGCAAGACGTTTTCTCACTATGCTCGATAAGAGCGAGATAACCAAGCAGACGCCGGAAAAATCGCTGGTGGAATCGAAGAAGCGCACCGGCGGCCGCAACGCTCAGGGCGAAATCACTTCCTGGCACCGCGGTGGTGGGCACGCTCGCAAGTATCGCAATATCGATTTCCGGCGCGACAAGACAGGCATTCCGGCGAAGGTTGCGTCGATTGAGTACGACCCAAACCGGTCTTCGCGAATCGCTCTGCTGCATTACGCGGATGGCGAGAAACGTTACATTCTGCAGCCTGTAGGTTTGGAAGTAGGCATGACGGTTCAGAACGGGGAAGGCGCGGACATTCTCCCGGGCAATGCAATGAAGTTCCGGCACATTCCGCCCGGCACGATGGTCCACAATCTTGAGCTTTTTCCGGGCAAAGGCGGCCAGGTAGTTCGCGCCGCCGGCGGTGCAGCGCAGCTTTTGAGCAAAGAAGGCGATCTTGCGCTGGTGAAGCTACCTTCCGGAGAAGTCCGGAGGTTCAGCGTGGAGTGCATGGCTACCATCGGCCAACTTGGAAACCTGGATCACGAGAACGTGACCTACGGAAAAGCTGGCCGCACGCGATGGCACGGCAAGCGTCCTACGGTTCGCGGCGTGGCGATGAATCCTGTTGATCACCCGCACGGGGGCGGTGAGGGCCGCGTGAAGGGAAACCATCCGCAAACTCCTTGGGGTTTTCCGACTCTTGGTGCGAAAACGCGAAAGAAGCGCAAGAGCAGCAGAATGATCGAACAGCGACGTAATCCGTAAGCTAGGACAGAAATATGAACCTGGCGCGGCGAAGAACAGAGAGCAACCTTATGACAGCCACTCGAGCAAGTCGACGTTCAGCACGTCGAACAACACGGCGCCCGGCGCGCGCGCGGAAATCTATCGCTCGGCGTGCAGCGAAGCCGGTAGTAAAAGTAGTTTCTAAGCTAGTGCCAGCACCGCAAGTGCAACTGCGGTTGTGCAAGACGGGCTGGGCAGTGATTGTAGAAAAGATTCCAAATGCACAAGGGACTCGTTTTGTGTGCCCCTTCTGCCCGCTTTCGCACCGCGTCTCTGGCCCGGTGCGTGGATTCAAGAAAATGCGTCGCGCGCAATGGATCAAGCTGCGCCGCGTGGAGGAGTAGAAAGACCGATGCCGCGCTCGCTCAAAAAAGGACCGTTCATTGACGATCACCTGCGCGTTAAGGTGGAGGCGCTGAACACCCGCAATGAAAAGAAAGTTTTGAAGACATGGTCGCGCCGGTCGACGATTCTGCCGGACATGATTGGCCACACGATCGCCGTTCACAATGGAAAGAAATTTATTCCGGTGTATATCACGGAGCAGATGGTAGGGCACAAACTCGGTGAATTTTCGCCGACGCGCACCTTTAAGGGTCACGCGGTGAAGGCAGCGCTCGAAAGGGCCGCTGCGGCAGCTGCTCCGGCAGGCGCTCCCGTGGCAGGAGCCGGTGGTGGCGGTGCAGCACCGGGAACGAAGGCATAAATGATGGCAACTGCGATTCAAGCTTCAACGCAAATTGAGGGAGTGGCAAAAGCGCGATACATCCGCGTGTCGCCACAAAAGGCGCGGCTGGTGATCGATCTGATTCGCGGTGTGCGCGCCGAAGAAGCGCTGCACACTTTGCGTTTTACGAAGAAGCGCGTGGCGAAGGAAATCGAGAAAACGTTGCGCAGCGCCATCGCGAATGCCGAACGCAAAGCAGAAGACTCTGGCGAATCGCTGGATGTGGACGCGCTGTTCGTGACTCGCTGTTACGTGAACGAAGGGCCGCGGTGGAAGCGTATGCGTCCGGCGCCGATGGGCCGTGGATTTCGATACCAGAAGCGTACGGCACATATTGTGGTGGAAGTAGCCGAGCATCACCGCGCCGCTGCGGATCGAGTAGCAGCCGCCGCGGAAGAAGCGCAAGCTTCCAAGGGCGTCCGCGGAGCAGTTCGCAAGGCTCGCAAGGCTTTTGAGCAACGCGCCAAGCAGCAGAAACCGAAAAAGAAGAAGTAGGAGGATCGTTTGGGTCAGAAAACACATCCGTACGGTTTTCGGCTGGGCTACAACAAAGTCTGGAAGTCACGCTGGTTCGCCAAGCGCGATTACGCTGACTTGCTGTATGAAGACATCCAGCTTCGCAAGCAGCTGAAAGATCGTCTGAAATCGGCCGGCATCAGCGGTATAGATGTGGAACGCGCCGCGAATAAGCTGGTGGTGCGGATTTACACCGCGCGTCCTGGAATCATCATCGGGCGCAAGGGTTCGGAAATCGACAAGCTGAAGAGCGAAGTGCAGAAGCGCACCAAGCGCGAAGTACACATAGACATCCAGGAAGTGCATCGCCCCGAACTCGACGCTCAGCTCGTTGCCGAGTCGATTGCACTACAGCTAGAAAAGCGCGTGGCCTTCAGGCGCGCGATGCGCAAGGCGGTTGACTCCGCTCTGCGTTTCGGTTGCAAAGGCATCAAGGTTCGTGTAGCGGGCCGGTTGAATGGCGCCGAAATCGCGCGAAAAGAGTGGTATCTGCAAGGCCGGTTGCCGTTGCAGACGTTGCGCGCGGACATTGATTTTGGCACTGCCGAGGCGCACACGACGTACGGCGTGATCGGCGTAAAGTGCTGGATCTATCAGGGCGAGAAAATTCCGCAACGCGGCGGAAAAACTGGAACAACCAGCGAAGTTTAGAGCTTGAGGAAACGGACAAAATATCATGTTGATGCCGAAAAAAGTTAAGTACCGCAAGCAGCAGCGCGGGCGGCGTAGCGGAAAAGCGTGGCGCGGAGGCGCGCTGGCGTTCGGTGAATACGGATTAAAAGCGATGGAGCCGGCCTGGATTACCGACCGGCAAATCGAAGCGGCGCGCGTTGCAATCACTCGATTCATTAAGCGCGGCGGAAAGCTTTGGATTCGCATATTTCCGGACAAGCCGTTTACCAAGAAGCCGGCTGAAACTCGCATGGGTAAGGGCAAAGGGCCACCGGAGCATTGGGTGGCGGTGGTGAAACCGGGCAGAGTGATGTTTGAGATGGCGGGTGTGGATCTTGCGGCGGCTAGGGAAGCTATGGCGCTTGCGTCCCACAAGCTGCCGATTCGAACGAAGTTTGTAAGCCGGGCGGAGGAACTGTAAATGGCTGCGCGTGCTCAGAAATTGCGCGAGATGAATCATAGCGAGCTCGAAGTGCAGCAGCAGGAGCTCTCCGAGCAGATTTTCCGCTTGCGATTCCAACTCTCCACCGGCCAATCCGAAGGATTGAAGAAATTGCGTGAAGCGAAGCGAGATCTGGCGCGGGTGAAGACTCTGCTACACGAGACCGAATTGAGGAAGGCGTAATGGCAAACGAATCACAAGCAGGGGCTGCAGCCGTTCAACAGGGTGCACGTGGAGTGCGCCAGGAACTAACCGGCGTAGTTACCAGCGCGAAGATGCAAAAAACGATTGTGGTGAAGGTTATTCGCGCCGTTCAGCACCCGCTGTATCAACGAGTTGTACGGCATTCGAAAAAGTATTACGCGCACGATGAAACCGGTGAAGCACGGGTAGGCGATACAGTTCGAATCGTTTCTACGCGGCCGCTTTCAAAATTGAAGCGCTGGCGGCTTCAAGAAGTAATCGCGCGATCAACTCGCGCTTAATCGAAGTAAGGAATCGTATGAAGGGAGCACGACGATCATGGTTCAGATGCGGACATGGCTGACGGTGGCCGACAATTCAGGCGCGCGTCAGTTGACCTGCATTCTTCCTGTGGGAGGAGATGCAGGATTGGTTGCCGGTCTCGGCGACATAATTACAGCCGCCGTGAAGGAAGCGACACCTGACAGCCAGGTGAAGAAGGGTAAGGTGGTGCGAGCAGTGGTGGTGCGCACCAGGAAAGAGCAGCGCCGAAGGGATGGTACTTACATCCGGTTTGACGACAACGCTGCCGTGCTAATTAACGATGCGGGCGAGCCGATCGGGACGCGCGTTTTCGGGCCAGTGGCCCGCGAGCTGCGCGATAAGAAGTTCACCAAGATCATTTCGCTCGCTCCGGAAGTGTGGTAGCGATGAGAGAACCTAAAGAAAAACCAGCAGCGCATGGCATTCGCCACGGCGACACGGTCAAGGTAATGGCAGGACGCTCGAAGGGCAAAAGCGGGAAAGTGCTGTCCGTGAATCTGTGGAAGAGCACAGTGACGGTGGAGCACGCAAACATCATCAAGCGGCACACCCGGCCGAACCCGTCGAAGAATATCAAAGGCGGCATCTTGGAACGCGAAGGACCAATTCATGTTTCCAACGTGATGCTGGTCTGCCCCGGTTGCGGCAAGCATACCCGTGCAGGACATACGACGCTGCCGGACGGCGCTAAAGTTCGCACTTGCCGCCGTTGCGACACGACTTTTGAGAGCTAGAGGCAAAGAGACGAAATGATTACGCGTTTGCACGAAAAATATCGCAAAGAGGCCATCCCGGCGCTTTCCAAGCGATTCGGGTACAACAACACCATGGCGGTCCCCCGCGTGTCGAAGGTGACGGTGAACATCGGCTTGGGCGAGGCCAGCGCGAACGTGAAGCTACTCGACACCGCCGTGGCTGAACTCGGCCAAATCGCCGGACAAAAGCCGGTAATCACGCGCGCCAAGAAGTCGATCGCGAATTTCAAAATTCGCAAAGGCATGCCCATCGGTTGCATGGTCACTTTGCGGGGCGAGCGCATGTACGAATTTCTGGATCGGCTCTCCGCCATCGTGCTGCCCCGCGTTCGCGACTTTAAAGGACTGGCGCCGAATTCGTTTGATGGCCGGGGCAACTACACCATCGGAATCAAAGACCAACTGGTTTTCCCGGAGATCGATTACACCCGGGTAGACAAAATCAAGGGCATGAATGTCACCATAACCACTACGGCGAGAAATGACGAAGAAGGACGCGAGCTGTTGAAACTGCTCGGTGTTCCGTTCAGGGCTTAAGGAGACCAAAGAAGCATGGCGCGTACCAGTCAGTTCGCGAAAATGAAGCGGAAGTTGAAATACAAGATCCGCAAGCGGAACCGTTGCCGCATCTGCGGACGCCCGCGCGGTTTTCTGCGCAAATTTGAATTGTGCCGCATCTGTTTCCGCGGCCACGCGCTCAAGGGAGAAATTCCCGGCGTGGTGAAGGCAAGTTGGTAAGGAAGGAAGAATGACCACTGATCCCATCGCTGATTTGTTGACTCGCATTCGAAACGCTTCGACCGCCAAGCACTCGCGCGTGGATATGCCGTCTTCGAAACTGAAAATAGAGTTTGCGCGCATTTTGAAAGAAGAAGGCTACCTGGCGAATTACAAAGTAGTGGAAGAGCAAAAAGGAAAGAAAACCCTGCGCTGCTTTTTGCGCTACACACCGGACCGACGCCCGGTGATCACGGACCTCAAGCGCGTCTCGAGGCCCGGATCAAGGCGCTACGTCGCGAAGACTGGAATTCGTCCCGTAGTTGGCGGAATGGGAATATCGATATTGTCCACACCCCGCGGTTTGATGACCGGCCAGTCAGCGCGCAAGGCGGGCGTTGGCGGCGAATTGATGTGCGAAGTTTGGTAGGAATTCTAGCCATTACAAGGATTTGAGAGAGCTATGTCGCGAATTGGAAACAAGATCATTCCGGTGCCCTCGGGCGTGAAGATACAGATCAAAGATGGCGCCGTGGACGTGCAAGGTCCGAAAGGCAAGATGCACGTAAACGTGCCCGGCGGGATCACCTTCGAGCAGAAGGACGGCACGCTCATTGCCAAGCGCCAATCGGAAGAACAGCGCGCATTGCACGGCCTCGCGCGCGCACTAGTTGCTAACGCGGTAACCGGAGTCACCACCGGCTTCAAGAAGGACCTGGATATCGTTGGTGTGGGATATCGCGCCGACGTGAAAGGCAAGAACGTGGTGCTAGCGCTGGGGTATTCGCATCCAATAGAGTTCCCGATCCCAGAAGGCATCGTCATCGCCATTGAAAAACAAACGCATATGTCCGTTTCGGGTGCGGATAAGAATCAGGTTGGCCAAGTAGCAGCAAATCTTCGCGCACTCCGGCCGCCCGACCCTTACAAGCAAAAAGGCATTCGCATCACTGGCGAGCGGTTGAAGAAGAAAGCGGGCAAGGCTGGCGCCAAGTCGGCGGCCTAGGCTGGAAGGAGAACAAACGTGGCAGCACCAGTTCGAAGATTATCGCGGGAAGCGCATCGCCGACGGATTCATGTGCGAACGCGACAGACGTTGGCCGGAACCTCAGAACGTCCGCGGCTTTGCGTGCATCGCTCGTCCAAACACATTCGCGCGCAGGTTGTGGACGATCAAACCGGTAAGACGCTCGCTTCGGCCAGCTCGCTCGATGGCGAAGTTAAGAAGTCGATTAAAGGCGGCGGAAACATCGCTGCCGCAAAAGTGGTCGGTAAGGCGATTGCGGAACGCGCACGAGGCAAGGGGATCGAAAAAGTTGTTTACGATCGCGGCGGTTATCAGTATCACGGCCGAGTGAAAGCGCTCGCCGAAGCGGCCCGGGAGGCGGGCCTGAAGTTCTAACAATTATGCCGAAACAAGAGCTCAAAGATACGTTATCTGTTCGCAGGCCGGTCGAAACCAACCAGGCGAACCTGAAGGACCAAGTCGTTTCGATTAATCGCTGCACGAAAGTCGTCAAGGGCGGCAAGAACCTTAGCTTCTCCGCGCTCGTAGTCGTGGGAGATCAGGGCGGCCACGCCGGCTTCGGCATGGGCAAGGCGCGCGAAGTTCCCATGGCCATCCGCAAAGCGATTGAAGCGGCGAAGAAGAACATGGTGAAGTTGAATTTGAAGGGTTCGACTATCCCACATCAGGTTCTCGGTAGCTACGGCTCTGGCCAAGTTCTCCTAAAGCCGGCACCCGAAGGAACAGGCGTCATCGCAGGCGGTCCCGTGCGCGCAGTGATGGAGGTTGCCGGGATCCAGAACGTGTTGACGAAATCTCTGGGCACTTCGAATCCTCACAACGTGATCAAGGCCACGTTTGATGCGCTTTTGCATTTAAAGGACGCTGCGAAAGTGGCCGAGGGCCGCGGAAGAGGAGCGGAAGAGCCGGTTTCGTAGGCGCCTTTTCCAAAGAATATGACACCGACAAAGAAAAAGATGGCGGGCAAGCCTGATAAACAGTCCGGAACTCTGAAAATAAAGTGGGTGGTAAGTTTTATCGGTTGCCCACGCGGCATGAGGCAAACCATTCGTGGCTTGGGATTCCGGCGCATGCAGCAGGTGGTGGAGCATCCCGACACGCCGTCGATACGCGGCATGATCGCGAAAGTTCATCACCTGGTCAGGATTGAGGAATAGTGATGGCTATTAAACCGACACTTTCGAATTTGAAACCGCCGCGTGGCTCGCGTCATCGCAAGGTGCGTGTGGGGCGGGGCATGGGATCGAAACTTGGCAAAACTTCTGGCGCGGGCAACAAGGGCCAACAGTCACGTCGCGGATATTCTCGCCGGCCGGGCTTTGAAGGCGGCCAGATGCCTTTGCATCGGCGCTTGCCGAAACGCGGTTTTTCGGCTCCGTTTCGAAAGACGTATGCAGTGGTCAACGTCGAGAGTTTGAATGTGTTCGAAGCGGGAGACACCGTCTCTCCGGAAATGTTGTTTGGCCGCGGGATCGTTCGTGTCGAGCGGGAAGCGTTGAAGATCTTGGGGAGCGGTGAATTGAAAGTAGCGCTAACCGTGCAGGCCCACGCATTCAGCAAGTCGGCGGAAGAGAAGATCGCAGCCGCCGGAGGAAAAGCCGAACTTTTGAAATGAGTCCGCTAAGAAAACTCGTCGAGGCTTTCCGAAATATTTTCAGTACGCCGGACTTGCGTAATCGAGTGCTGTTTACGCTGGCGTTGCTGGGAGTGTATCGGCTGGGCGCCTTCATTCCTACTCCCGGAATCAATACAGCCTTGCTGCAACAGCTTTTTGAACAGAGCAAAGGTTCGGTGCTGGGGATTTTTGACCTTTTTAGCGGCGGCAATCTTCGCAGACTGACGATTTTTGCGCTGGGCATCATGCCGTACATTACGGCTTCGATCATTCTTCAGTTGATGGTGGTGGTGTGGCCATATCTTGAAAGACTGCAAAAAGAAGGCGAACTTGGTCGGCGCAAGATCACTCAGTACACGCGCTATTTGACGATCATTTTGAGCGCTTTCCAGTCCTTCACAATTGCGGAAACTTTGACGCGCCAGAATCTCGCGGGTCAAGCGCTGGTGTATCACCCAGGACCACGCTTCATCTTGATGACGATGCTCACGCTGACCACTGGCTCCGCGTTCATCATGTGGCTCGGTGAACAGATTAGCGATCGCGGAATTGGCAACGGGATGTCGCTGATTATTTTCGCTGGCATCGTTGTCGGCTTGCCGCGCGCAGTCGGCGATTTGTGGGAGAAGGCGAAAACGCAACAGTGGGGTTCGTTCACACCGATCGCTCTTCTCGGCCTAATTGCGCTGATGTTAGCGGTCGTGGCCTTTATCGTATTTATGGAAGGGGGCCAGCGGCGCATACCTGTGCAGTACGCCAAGCGTGTGATGGGCCGCAAAGTAATGGGAGGGCAGATGACGTATCTGCCTCTGCGGGTGAATTCGGGTGGCGTGATCCCGCCGATTTTTGCGAGTTCACTGCTGACGTTTCCGCAGACATTGGCGCTTTTCTTCCAGAAGAAGTCGCCATTCTTTGAAAAGTTTGCGAACCAAATCAAATGGGGCGAGCCGCTCTACACATTGATATACGTTACGCTGATCATCTTTTTCGCGTTTTTCTATGTGGGCATTATTTTTAATCCCACCGAGCTTGCGGACAACATGCGGAAATACGGCGGATTCATTCCCGGAATCCGGCCAGGACGAAATACGTCCGAATACATCAACCGCATACTGACCCGCTTAACGTTCGTGGGCGGAATCTATCTCGCTATTGTTTGCTTGCTCCCGGAGTGGATGATCTCGGGCATTCACTTGCAGCATTTGTGGTTGGTAGGCAATTGGTTTGATCAGCATATGTGGCGATTTGTGCTCGACGGATTGAATGTGCAGTTTTATTTCGGAGGCACTTCGCTGCTAATTGTAGTCGGTGTAGCCATGGACACAGTGCAGCAACTCGAGGCGCAGCTCGTCATGCGCAATTACGACGGGTTTGTTCGCAAGGGCCGAGTGCGGGGCCGTCGCAGTTAATGGTGGCTCATTGGCGGTGAGCATGGCGCTCAATCGGGCTATGATTTTCTTAGGCCCGCCAGGTGCCGGTAAAGGTACCCAAGCCAATCGCGCAGCAAAGCGATATGGAGTGCCCCATCTCTCGACCGGCGACATGTTGCGCGAAGCGGTCGCACAGGGCACCGAGCTTGGCCGCTCCGCGAAACCGCTTATGGAACGCGGTGAGCTGGTGCCAGACAACATCGTGATGGGGATGGTCGAAGAGAGATTAGCGCGGCCGGATTCGGCGCAAGGATTTATCTTCGACGGTTTTCCCCGGACCGTGCCGCAAGCGGAGCAACTGGACAAAATTCTTGCCCGCCGCGGATTTGGAAAGCCGCTGGTTGTTGAGTTTCATGTTAGCCCGGAGACGCTGTTACACCGGGTTTCCGGACGTTGGACCTGCAGCGTTGGAGGCGAAACGTACAATATTTATGAGCGTCCGCCGAAGGTTCCGGGCATTTGTGATGTCGACGGCGGAAAATTAATTCAGCGCTCGGACGACAGCCCGGACATCGTGCGAGAACGTTTGGCGGCGTATGATCGCAAAACGAAACCGCTCGCGGATTATTACCGGCAGCACGGCGTTCTTGAGACGGTGGATGGATCGAAGGGCGTTGAAGAAGTAAGTCGTGAACTGAACGAGATTTTTGCACGCGCGGCAGGGAGAGATGGTCATCTGTAAATCGCCGAAAGAGCTCGAAAAAATGTACCAGGCGGGGCAAATCGTCTGGGGAGCCCTGGAAAAGATGCGCACCATTGTTCGGCCGGGCGTATCGACGAAGGAACTCGACGAATTCGCTGAAGAATTTACCGAGAAGCACAAGGCGCGGCCGGCGTTTAAGGGATACCGGGGATACCCGGGCTCGCTGTGCACTTCGATTAATCAGGAAGTTGTGCACGGAATTCCTTCTGCCTCGCGGAAAGTTCGCGAAGGCGACATTTTGTCCATGGATTTCGGCGTCGAGTTGGACGGTTACTTTGCGGACGCAGCGCTGACTGTGCCGGTCGGGAAGGTGGCTCCGGAACGCCAGAAACTGCTTCGAGTGACGCGCGAATCGCTGGAGCAGGGGATTGACAAAATTCGGCCCGGCAATCGCCTTGGTGACGTATCGGCAGCGGTGCAGCAGTGGGTTGAGAAGAACGGTTTTTCGGTTGTGCGTGAATTCGTTGGTCACGGCATTGGAACAAAAATGCATGAGGACCCGCAGCTCCCGAATTACGGCTCGCCAGGGCAGGGGCCCAGGCTTCAAGAGGGAATGGTGCTTGCCATCGAACCGATGGTGAACACGGGTGGCCCGGGAGTAAGAATTTTGGATGATGATTGGACGGCGGTTACCACGGACGGCAGTGATTCGGCGCATTTCGAGCACACCGTTGCAGTCACGGCCCAGGGACCCTGGATTTTGACGCGGCCGCGAGAAGCCAGCGGACCATGCTGGTGAGCGGAAACCATATCTTATCGAGTTTGAACTAGGAGCACATGATTCGAAGGCCAGAGCCGGAAAAAAAGAAATCGAATGAAGGCAGCGGAAAAGAAGACGCCATTGAAGTGATGGCGACGGTGGTCGAACCTCTTCCCAATGCGATGTTTCGCGTGGAGTTGGAGAACAAGCATCAAGTGCTAGCCCACATTTCGGGAAAGATGCGCAAGAATTTCATACGCATTCTGCCCGGAGATCGCGTCGCAGTGGAGCTTTCGCCGTATGACCTGACGCGCGGCCGCATCGTGTATCGCTACAAATAGCAAGGCTGCGAGCGCAGGAAGGGACAGAATAGAAATGAAAGTAAGAGCCTCGGTAAAGAAAATTTGTATGAAGTGCAAGATCGTTCATCGGCGCGGCGTAGTGCGCGTGATTTGTGTTAACGCGAAACATCGCCAGCGCCAAGGCTAGGAACAGGGAGAAAATGGATGGCTCGCATCGCCGGTGTTGATTTACCGCCAAACAAAAGGCTGTGGGTTGGGCTGACCGCGATTTATGGCATTGGCCAGCAGCGCGCTCGTTCGCTTGCCGCTAAGGCGAATGTGGATCCGACGAAAAAGATCAAGGATCTGACGGAAGAAGAAGTGACTCATCTGCGTGCCGCCATTGAAGCGGAAGGCCGCGTGGAAGGCGACCTTCGCAAAGAAACTCAAATGAACATTCGCCGGCTGATTGAAATTCAATGCTACCGGGGCTTGCGTCATCGCCGAAATCTTCCGGTTCGCGGACAGCGCACGCATACCAACGCGCGCACGCGCAAAGGTCCGCGCAAGGGTGCGGTTGCAGCGAAGAAGAAAACAATGGCACGCAAGTAAGAAATGAACGCGTAGAGAAAACAGGAGAGACACGAGCGTGGCAAAAGAATCTCAAAGCGCAGCGGCTGCACCTGCAGGAGCAGCGGCGAAGAGCACCAAGCGCAAGAAAGAGTTTCGCAAGAAGAAGGAAAAGCGCGTCGTTCCTCACGGAGTCGTGTGCATTCAAGCGACCTTCAACAATACCATCATCACGCTCACCGATCCGGATGGCCGCGCAGTAAGTTGGTCTTCCGCTGGCTCCGTGGGTTTCAAAGGATCGCGTAAGGGTACGCCGTACGCGGCGCAGCAAGCCGCGATGACCGCCGCCGGAGTCGCGCGCGATCAATACGGAATGAAATCGGTGGAAGTTCGCGTGAAGGGTCCTGGCGCGGGACGCGAGTCTGCCGTACGCGCTCTGGCTTCCTCGGGCTTGCACATCAATGCGATCAAGGACGTGACACCGGTACCGCATAACGGCTGCCGTCCCCCCAAGCGTCGCCGCGTATAGCGCGTCACGAGATTTGAGAAGTAAGAAAAGGAGACAAGGCTTTGGCAAGACATCGTGAAGCAGTTTGCCGCTTATGCCGAAGGGAAGGGATGAAACTCTTCCTCAAAGGACTGCGGTGTTTTACAGAAAAATGCGCCATCGAGAAGCGCAATTTTGTTCCAGGGCAGCATGGCCAATCCCGCCGTCCGAAAATGGTGGGTTACGGAATTCAATTGCGCGAAAAGCAAAAGGTCAAGCGCACCTACGGATTACTCGAGCGCCAGTTTCGCAACTATTTCGAGAAGGCGGAGCGGACCAAAGGTCCAACCGGCTCGAATCTTATGGTCACACTCGAACGCCGGCTCGACAACGTCGTCTACCGAATGGGTCTTGCGGGCTCGCGCTCGCAGGCGCGCCAGCTCGTGCTGCATGGCCACATTCGCGTGAAGGGACGCAAAGTCAACATCCCGAGCTATTTGGTGCAAGTGGGCGAAGATATCGCGCTCAAGGAAAAGATGCATCAGAACGCCATGGTGCTTGAAGCGCGCAACCTGGCGAATAGTCAGGGCGTTGCTCCGTGGCTGGATATTGACCGGGAAAATTTCAAAGCGCGCGTCGTGGCGATGCCTCGCCGCGAAGACGTGCAGACACCGCCGATGAACGAACAGCTCATCGTCGAGTTGTATTCGAAGTAGCGCGTAGAAGATCGTCAACGTTGAATAGTTTGTGGGCTCGCCGCTGGCGAACCAGGAGGAATGTCGCATATGTGGAAGGGATTTCAGAAACCGAAGCGCTTGGCAGCAGAACCGGAAACACTCACCGACAAGTACGGGAAATTCTCCGCGCAGCCTTTCGAGCGCGGGTGGGGAACTACGGTTGGCAATTCGTTGCGGCGCGCGTTGTTAAGCTCGATTGAAGGTGCGGCCATTACCGCGGTCAGGATTGAAGGCGTGCTTCACGAATTTTCACCGATTCCCGGGGTCGTAGAAGACGCAACGGATATCATTCTCAACCTGAAGCAAGTGCCGCTGAAGTTGAACACCGACCAGCCGAAAACTATCACTCTGGTCGTCGATACACCCGGACCGGTAACCTCAGCAAAAATCGAAGAGGATGCCGACATCGCCGTGCTCGATAAAAATGTTTACATCGCGACTGTAAGCGAAGGTGGCAAGCTCGAATTGGAACTGCGCGTGAAGAATGGCCGCGGATATGTCGCCGCGGACCGGAACTTCGACGAGGATTTGCCCATCGGTTACATCCCCATCGACTCGGTCCACTCACCGGTGCGCAAGGTCAACTATGCAGTGGAAGCCGCGCGTTTGGGCCAGATGACTGACTACGAAAAGCTCACTCTCGAGGTGTGGACCAACGCCGCAATCACTCCGCAGGATGCTATCGGGCTTGCCGCGAAGCTGATGAAGGATCATATGAGCATCTTCATCAATTTCGAGGAACAGCCCGATCTGCCGGAAGAAGTGGTCGAAAATTACAGCGACCCGCGCCTGGAATATCTCGACCGGTCGGTGGAAGAGCTGGAACTTTCGGTCCGTTCTTATAATTGTCTGAAGAATGCAAATATTCAAAACCTGCGCGAACTGGTGCAGAAGACGGAGTCCGAAATGTTGAAGACCAAGAATTTTGGACGCAAGTCGCTGAACGAGATCAAGGACATCCTGGTAAAGATGGGCTTGAGCCTCGGAATGAAATTCGACGAACACGGGCGAATCATCTGGCCGCCACTGCCAAGCCAGACTGCTCCTCCGCCGTCTGAAGAAGGGGAACACGGGGCGCTTTAGGCCGCGAATAAACCATGAGACACCTCGTTTCAGGGCACAAACTCGGAAAGCAGCCGGCGCATCGTAGAGCCGTGTTGCGCAATCTGGTGACGAACCTCATCGAGAAGGAGCGCATTCAAACCACGATTCTACGCGCGCGGGCGGCCCGTCCGCTGGCCGAACGCATGATTACGCTGGGCAAGCGCGACTCGCTCCACGCGCGCCGTCAGGCGGCTTCCTTCCTGACCACTCCGGGCGCCACGAAGAAACTCTTTTCCGACCTCGCTCCTCGTTTTGCGGACCGTCCAGGTGGCTATACGCGCATTGTTCGCGTCGGCTGGCGTATCGGCGATGGCGCTGAACTCGCAATTCTTGAGTTCATCGGCTCTGAGCTAAAGAAGAAAGAAAAGAAGCCGAGAAAAACAGTGGAAGAAGAAGTGCCTGAAGAAAAGGAAGCTAGCGCTAAGAAGTAATTTCAACGGAATCAAGTAAAAACGGCCCGCAGGCTAAACGCTACGCGGGCCGTTTTTTTTGTGGTGATTACGACGTCCTTTATTTGATTCCCATCCAACTGTTGTAAATCGCCTGCTGCTCTTGGGTAGGATGCTCCATCGGTTTCAACGTGTAAGTGGGATAAGGACTTGCCATTAAGGTGACGGGAACTTCTCTCACCATGCCCAAACGGATCACCGTTATGCGCAGCGTGTCGCCACGCTTGTGATCTGAGATGGTTTCGGAGAAGCCGTCTGCGTCCACGGTGCGTCCGTCAACTCCGATAACCACGTCGTCGCGGTCCAAACCTGCGTTGTCAGCGGCGCCGCCCGGAATCACATTGGTGATTTTTGCATGACCATCGTCACTCTTGCTCTGACTGATGCCTAGCCAGGGCCTTTCAGAATCGAGTTTCTTCTCGACCGCGATTCCGGCATAAGCAAAATATTCCTCATACGGAATCGGATCCTTGCCGCTGATGTATCGGCTGAAGACGCTACTCAGATCGGTACCTGCCACCTCTGACGCAGCTTTAACCGCATCATCGGGTTGGAATCCCGGTTTCGGAAGGGCATAGCGTGAATACATCAGGCGCATCCAGTCATCGAGCGACTTTCGATTATTCGTATTCTTGCGGATGGCGAAATCCAGGATGTGCCCCATGATTTGGCCGCCGTCGTAATAAGAATAATCTGTATTTTTTAAATTATTCACCTGCGTGACAACCTCGCCGTTGTACCAGGTATCCCAGCTTGTGTCTTCGATACTGCGCTCGCTCCTGCCGGGATTCTGCTCGAACTTTGTGATGGTATAGGCAATCTCATCCAGATATTGCTTTGGCGTAATAAGGCCGGCGCGTTCCAAGGCGAGAGATCCGTAATAACTCGTAAGCCCCTCTGAGATCCATAACGAAGGCGTATGTACCATTTGCGAATAATCAAACGGACCGAGCGGAAGCGGCCGCAATCGCTTCACATTCCAAGCGTGAAAAAATTCATGCGCGGTAACGAAGAGTTTCAAATTGTATTGCGAGCCGTAGCCCGGGGCGGGATCCTGCGAATCCCAATCTTTAGAAAAGTCGATTTGTGTCGAATTCAGATGTTCTAAGCCCCCGCCAGTATTCGGCCAAACATGAAAGAGAAACCAATAGTCCTTGAATGGCGCGACTTGCTCCGTGCCGGTAACCGAACTAAACATCGGCACGATCGTCGTCACGAATTTCCGCATATCCTCTGCGAATTTAGAAAATTCCTTTTGCCCCTCTACATCATGGACAATCACGTGGTAGGTGGACCCGAGAACCTGGAAATCCTTTTCCGCAAAATCTGAAATTTCCAGCGGCGCGTCCGCGAACCAATCGTAATTGGCAGCGCGAAACGTATGATCGGAAGTGCGCTCCATCCCGGTGGCTACTTTCCATCCTGGAGGCACGGCGATAGCGAGATCCACCGAGCGTTCTTTCCCACCCACCAGATACATCCAAACGGAGGGGCCACCGATGAACGCATGTCTCTCGTTGTATTGAGCCTGATTGTTACGCAGCGTATCGCCGAAAACCTGGTAGGAAATCGTGACCGCCTTCGCACCCGCAAGATCGACGCGCCAGGTTTGACTGTCCGTCTTGCGCCAAACCAATTCTTTGCCGTTCGCGCCAAGTGCGTGAAAGCCCTGGATATTCGCGGAATAGTTTTGCAAGTAATACGAGCCCGGCGCCCAATCGGGGATCGCGAAATCTACGGTCGGGCCTTCCAACTCGGCCGCGCGTACGGTTACGTCCATCAGATGCGTGTTCGGCCGTTCAAAACGCAGTTCGTAATGCAACGCATCGGCAGCCCAAACGGCGCTGCAATTCAGAATGGCAAATATCGAGAGAATCCATGATCTTTTCAGAATCCCTTGAGACATGCGTGTCCTTTCATGAACGTAAAATCAACGGGGAGGTATTGCGCTCGGCTCAGCCGGCGGCAAAGGATTGCCTCTCCGCTTCTTTCGGATATCCCCAAAAAGCACAGCGAGGGCAACAACGATCTGCGCGCCAATTCCACCCGCGGTATCGATCAGCACATCAGAAATTGCCGCCGTTCGGCCCGGAACAAACGATTGATGGAACTCATCTAGCGCCGCATAGCATGCCACAATCGCGATCGCCGCAAGGGCCCAGCTCAAATGAGCGCCGGGTTTCCCCGCGCGAATCGCTCGCAAAATTAGCAGGCTCAAGACGAAATATTCAGTGACGTGGCCCATCTTGCGTATGAAATGGTGAATGAGGAACAGGGTTTCCTGTGATGCATGCGGAAAAAACCATCTCAAGATTGGGACAATAATTCGGCTAGTATTATCTGAGGTAAATACACCGGTGGAAAATGTGGATATCACAATCGCCCATAAGAGCGCGGGCCACCAACGTTCAAGCCATCGCATGCTACAGGGCCGGCCCGACCATCGGAAAGTTGTTTGACGGATCTACTTCGGCTGGCTGGGACATTATTCCAGGCGGTAATTCGGGGCTTCCCGCGTGATAATTACGTCATGTACGTGGCTCTCACGCAGTCCGGCTTGCGAGATGCGGATGAACTGGCTGTCTTCCCGCAGCTCTTTCAAATTTGCCGTGCCGCAATAGCCCATCCCGCTGCGCAGGCCGCCAACCAGTTGCTCCACGAGGGCCGACAGAGGGCCTTTGTAGGGAACTTGGCCCTCGATGCCTTCCGGGACAGATTTTCCTCGCTCCGCACTTTCCTGCGCGTAACGATCGGCAGAGCCCGCTTCCATAGCACCGATTGATCCCATCCCGCGGTACGATTTGAATGTTCGGCCCTGATACAAAATCGTCTCGCCCGGAGATTCTTCTGTGCCCGCAAACAGTCCCCCAATCATCACGGACGACGCTCCCGCTGCCAGGGCTTTGCTGATGTCGCCTGAAAATTTAATGCCGCCATCGGCGATCAGTGGAACTCCCGTATCTTTTGCCCCGCGCGCGCATTCCAGAATGGCAGTGATTTGGGGCACGCCTGCCCCGGTAACCACGCGCGTGGTGCATATCGATCCCGGCCCAATTCCAACTTTCAAGCCATCCACGCCCAACGAAATCAGTTCGCGTGTGCCATCCGCTGTGGCCACATTTCCAGCGACCACTTGCATATTCGGCAGCTTGGATTTTACGGCGCGAATAGCGTCCATCACGCGAGTTGTATGCCCGTGGGCGGTATCAATGGCGAGCACATCCGCGCTTCCTCGTGCCAGTTCTTGCGCGCGCTCCAGGAAATCCCCGGTCGCGCCAATCGCTGCACCCACACGAAGCCGTCCATGCTCATCTTTCGTCGCATTCGGGAATTCAATCTTTTTCTGAATGTCTTTTACGGTAATCAGGCCTTTCAAATTGAAATCCGCGTCAACCACTAGAAGCTTTTCAATGCGGTGCCGCTGCAAGATTCTCTCGGCCTCTTCCAGCGTTGTGCCAACCGGAACCGTGACCAGATTATCTTTGGTCATAATTCCACTGACCGGCTGATCCAAATTTCGTTCGAAGCGCAAGTCTCGGTTGGTCAAAATTCCCAGCAGATGCGCGCCTCGCGTAACGGGCAGACCCGAAACTTTGTACTTGTTCATGATCTCCAGAGCCTGCCGCACGGAAAGCTCTGGCGCAATCGTCACAGGATCCACAATCATCCCGCTTTCGGAGCGTTTTACCTTGTCCACTTCTTCACCCTGGCGGTCAATGGACATGTTTCTGTGAATAAAACCGATTCCGCCCTGTCGCGAGATGGCAATGGCTAGACGCGAATCCGTTACCGTATCCATCGCCGCAGAGACGATGGGAATATTCAACGAAATAGTGCGCGTGAGGCAAGTGCGCGTGTCCGCCTGCGCGGGAAGCACTGACGACCTGCCGGGCAAGAGCAGCACGTCATCGAACGTCAGTCCCTCCGGGATAGCTCCTTCAATCATCTATGCTCCTGTGCTCGCTAAACCGGCCATAAACAACAAAACCCAGCAAGGTTCGCTGGGCTGCGGAGAGGATTGATTTGTGGCGAAAGACCTTCATTATGGAATCTGTGATTCTAGGCTTAACGGAGGGCGAAATCAAGACGCGCACTGTGGCGGGAGCACGTCATGAAAATTCACTCCGAAGTTTGATAAGGTTTGGCCGTGGTTTTCTTTCCTTGTCTGACAGTTTATAATGTCTGTCAGATAGGAGGTCTCATGACCATTTCCTTACAGGCACTGCAAGATCGACGCGATCAGCTGGCGGCCAGTTTGGCCGGCGTCGAGGACCTGCGTCCTGGCTTTCTGACCGCGCGTTTCCGTAAGTGTGGCAAGCCCAACTGCCACTGCGCCCAGAAGGACTCCCCCGGGCATGGTCCGTCTTATTCGCTGACTCATCGGGTTGGCGGAAAGACGGTCACGCAAGTCATTCCCCAAGGCCCCGCCGTCGAACGTGCCAAAGCGCAGATCGCCGAATACCGCCGTTTCCGGAACCTGGTACGGGAACTGATTGTCGTAAGTGAGCAGATCTGTTCCGCCCAGGTACGGGATTCGCAGGGCGCCCCTGCGAGCCGGGCTAAAAAAAAACCTCTTCGCCGATCTATTGGCCAGCGACGTCGTTCAGGAGATTGAGACGCTTCTCGGTCGTCAGGCGGTGGAAGAGCTGGATCTGGAAGCGCTGGAGCTCGCTGTGCGGCAACACGTCCTGCAACTGGCAGGAGCTGCCGTCGAGCAACGTCTCAATGCCGACACCAGCGATGAGCGAGGCTCACGAACTTGTTGTAGATGTGGGCAGCCCGCGCGATTTGCCGGGCGCCGGACCAAACAGGTCGAGAGTGTCCTGGGTCCGCTACGACTGGAGCGCGCCTACTATCACTGCGCCACCTGCGGCCACGGCTACTGTCCTCGCGATCAGCACCTGGGCATAGAAAATACCTCGCTCTCTCCTGCGCTCACGCGCATGACCGGGACCGTGGGCGCTTTGGTAAGTTTCCAAGAAGGAAGTGAACTGTTGACCGAACTGGCAGGCGTGGCCGTGGACGCCAAGCAGGTGGAGAGAACCGCAGAAGCTCTGGGAAAAGGAATCGCCGAAGATGAACGCGTGCACACGGAACCTCTCGATTCTATTTCTCTACCGCAGACCTTGTATCTCGGTATGGACGGAACAGGGATTCCTTTGCGCGCCGAGGAACTGCTGGGCCGCACCGGCAAGCAACCGGACGGATCGGCCAAGACCGGCGAGGTGAAACTTTGTACCATTTGGAGTGCGGAATCGCGGGATGAGGAAGGTATCCCGGTCCGCGATGAAGGGTCGGTCACTTATTCGGCCGCTCTAGAAAGTGCTTCGGCATTGGATACTGCCGCCGAAAGCTCTCCCTTCGCCCAGCGCGTTTGGCGGGAGGCCACGCGCCGCCGCTTCTGCCAAGCGCCACGCAGGGTGGTGCTCGGGGACGGGGCCGTTTGGATTTGGAACATCGCCGACGATCAGTTTCAGGATGCTACCCAGATCGTTGACCGCTTTCACGCCAAGCAGCACTTGAGCGATCTCGGAAAAGCTCTTTACGGTCCCACCGCCCCACGGGCTGCGCAATGGGCGGAACGCCGGAAGGAAGAACTCGACACCGGAAAATTCCGGGCGCTACTCACCGCGATCCGACGCCAGGTATCTCGTTCTGAGGAGGCCCGCCGCTGCCTCCATTATTTTCAGACCAACCGAGAACGCATGCGCTACCTGGAGTTCCACGCTCAAGGTTTGTGCACTTCCACTGGCGTTGTGGAGGCTGGGTGCAAGGTGGCCATCGGCACGCGGCTCAAACGCGCCGGAATGCACTGGACCGTACACGGCGCCAACGCCATCATCGCTCTTAGGTGCTCGAAACTCAGCGGTCGTTTTCAGGACTTCTGGGAACGCAGGACCGCTTGACTCATCACTTTCCAGACGTGCACCCCACTGTGGCCATAATTAAGCCCTTATCTGCTGAGAAGATCCGCGAACTGGCGAAGCTCCGTGCTATTCAGGTCGGACACGGCGCAGAAATTCATACCGTTGCGTGACCAGGAGACCACGTTATAGCCTTGAATGGTCTGAACTTCGGGCGGCTTGGCATTGTTCTTTTCTTCAGGCCAGATGAACACGTTGACGAAATGTCTCTGTCGTCGATAAACGAGAGCGGCCACATTTCGACGGCCGATGTAATCGAGCCGGCCTCCCACCAGCGGAAAACCTTGCGTCGCAAGGTCCACAACCGGCGGGGCAAAATCCAATTTGCCGTCGAACCAAGGCTTTACGGTGTGTTGATCAGTGGATTCGACATCCATTAGGTGTCCTGGCTGAAGAGACCGAATATGGCTGGCAACGATTTCTTCGGCAACCAGGTTTTGCTTCTGACTTCCGATATCCGGGATCACTTTGATGCCGAGAAGCAGTGCTATAAGGATAGCGGCGGCAATCGCAAGCCACTCAATCACCGGGCGGCGCGTCGTTGGAATAGATTGCGGCCGCGCCTCCGATGGGAGTGTCGCTCGAACGCGAGCGCGCAGGCTCTCCGGTGCGCGTTCGTAGAGATTCGCTGACCGCAATGAATTCCGCAACGTTTGCTGTTCGCGCAGCTCATTAGCGCATTGAGGGCATGTCTTCAAATGTTCCTCGAATTCGAGGCTGTGAACGAGATCGAGTTCGCCGTCGAAATATGCGCGGAGCAAGCGTTCGCTATTTTCGCAGTCCACGTTGCCCCTCCTCGGCGCGGCTCCGAATCAGCCGCTCTTTCAATTGAGTGCGTGCTCGGGCTAAACCTGACATGACCGTGCCGATAGGTTTACCCATCACTTCGGCGATTCCCTTGTAAGACATGCCCTCCAGCTCGCGCAACACTATTACCTCGCGGAAGTTCACCGGCAATTCCTCCAGAGCTTCGCGAAGCATTTGGCTGTCGACCGACTGCAAAAGCGCGCCTTCAACACCGGATTGCTCGGAGACGGCCGTATGAATGGTCTCGTCAAATTCTTCCACTAGGTTAGCGGCCCCATTCTTCTCAAGAAACGAATAGCTGGTATTGCGCACGATTTTTAGCACCCAGGCGCGAGCATCGCCGCCCTGATAACCGCCGAAGAACTTGAATGCTCGGAGATAGGCCTCTTGAACGATGTCCTCGGCGTCCTGCGGCCGGCGTACGAGCCACCGCGCCAGGTTGTAGGCTGCATCCAGATGGGGCAGTACAACCTGCTCAAAACGTTCAGTTTGCCCGGCTCCCCGGTTTTCACCCTGCATGAGAGCATTAGACTCTCAGTCTTCCAGATCGGATATCAACCACTTTTATTCCCACTATTTACTCTAGCTGGAGATTTCGATTTATTCGTAATTACCAGGAATATTCGTCGAGATCCAGAGTCTAGATCATTGAGCGCAACGCACACCGGGGAGATATGTCATGTGCCATCAGAAAATACAAAAGTTAACAACAAAGACCTTAGGGATCGTGATCTTTGCACTGGCTTTCTTTTCGGTGCAGCTCGCGAGCTCATCTTTACCACTACACTCCGTCGCTGCAGCTGAGGCAAAGCCGAGCGCGACCGCAATAACCATCGATAACTTCAGCTACGCTCCCATGCAACTTGAAATAGCGCCAGGCGCTCAGGTTACATGGATTAATAAGGACGATGTACCGCACACCGTCGTAAGCGTAGACCACAAGTTCAAATCGCGTGCACTTGATACCGACGAGAGTTTTTCGTTTACGTTCCAGGATCTCGGTACGTACGAATACTTTTGCTCGGTGCATCCCAAAATGACCGGCAAGATTGTAGTGAAGTGAGACCAATCCATGAACCCATACAACATTCGCGAAGCATTGCTAGCTAAACACGCGCAGCATATAGTGTTAATTCATTTTCCTATCGCTCTGTTCTTGGCAGGCGTGGCGTTTGACTATGTCGCCTATTTTACAAAACGGAGCGCCTTTGCTGCAGCGGCGTATTACAATTTCGTCGTGTCTGCAATTTCGACTGTACCGGTCGTTGCCACAGGCTTACTTGCCTGGCAGTTCCAGCTCGGCGGCCAAAAACTAAAGGGAATATTGTTGCAACATCTACTGCTCGGTATTACGTCCAGTGTAATGATCTGCCTCACTTGGTATTCGCACTTTCGATCGCGCCGTGCCTCTGAGCAAGTTCCCCCGTTTTTCCGTTTGCCAGTGGAACTCTTGGCCGTCGCTGTAATTGCTATGACCGCCCATCTGGGCGGATACATAACCGGCGTTAACATTCCGAGCTAGACGCGATCCGTCGCCTACCGTTGTACAGACAGGGACACCTTGCGCGCCGTACTCTGAGTCCCTACCATATGAACAGTGAAAGAGTTCGTTCCCTACAAACGACTTCGTAATCCGCACCTGATGACCATCGCCGCGACCTTCTGGCGGCGCAAGTTTCCACGCCTGCCCAAAAGCGATGCGCGCTTTTTCGAACTTGAACAGGGAACGCAAGTTCGTGGAGAGTGCCATTGGCAGGATACTCGCCAACTGCACCCTACGCTCGTCCTGCTTCACGGACTCGAAGGCTCGAGCGAATCGGCCTACATGTTTGGCACAGCCGAGAAGGCCTTCGTTTCAGGATTCAACGTAATACGGTTAAATCAACGAAACTGCGGCGGTACGGAAAAACTCACTCCCACGCTTTACCATTCCGGCTTGAGTGGCGATATTAGAAGCGTCTTGCGGGAATTGATCAAGGATGATGGCCTGCTCGAGATATTTGCTGCCGGTTTTTCGATGGGTGGCAACCTGGTTCTAAAGATGGCGGGAGAATTTGGAGATGCAGTGCCCCGCGAGCTGCGGGCGATTGTTGCGATTGCCCCGGCACTCGATTTGGCCGCTTGCGCAGATGCTTTGACTCAACCCCGAAATTTTTTGTACAACCGCCATTTCGTGAGGAGTCTGAAGAAACACATGCGCTACAAATCCAGTTTATATCCCGACCTTTTTCCGCTTGAGTTCTCAGCTTTCAGGCGCATTAGAACCGTTCGGGATTTCGACGATGTGGTGACCGCACGTTTCTGTGGGTTTCAGGACGCGGCGGATTACTACAAACGCTCAAGCGCCTCAAACTTGCTTTCAGCAATCAGGTGCCCGACTCTGATCTTAACTGCGCAGGACGACCCTTTCGTTCCCTTTAGACCTTTTCAAAACTCCGCGATCCAAGAGAACCCGCATATCACACTGATCGCGCCTCCTCATGGCGGCCATTGCGCATTCATTTCCGAACAGAGAGGCGCAGATCGATTCTGGGCTGAAGCGAGAATAGTGGAATTCTGCCTGGACAAATCCTCGATGAAGGAAGTTCGCTAACGCAGTACGGTAGACGCGGGCGAAGAGAATCGTCAAGCAATCGGCATTTCAAGAGAAGGCTGAAATCCGCGGGTCAGAAGTTGGGCTGCTCCTGACTCAGCGATCACCATGTCGTCTTCGCAACGCATGCCGTACTCTCCGACCAGGTAAATGCCCGGCTCATTTGAAAACGTCATCCCAGGCTTTAAAATCGTTCGGTTGCCGCGAACCAGGTACGGACTTTCGTGTCCATCCATTCCGATTCCGTGTCCAAGACGATGTGGAAAATATTTATAGCCCGGACCGAAGCCAGCGTCGGTGATTACTTTTCGCGCTGCATCGTCCACCGAACCGCACTCACGTCCAGCAATTGCCGCCGCTAGGGCAGCGTCTTGGGCGCTCCTCACGATTTCGAATGCGCGCTGCAGCTTAGCAGGTGGTTTACCCAGCACGCCCACTCTGGTGACATCTGATTGGTAGCCTGCCACCGCGGTGCCATCGTCAATCATCACGCCGATACCTTCTCGCAAAATCTGTTCTTCGCGCGAACCATGGGGAAGCGCTGACGAAGGCCCAAAGAATACCGATGCTTCGCCGCTCAGACCCATCCGCTCATAACCACGCACAACCATATCCGCAACCTCGCGTTGCGTCATACCCTCGCGTAGTGACGCAAATGTGGCCTTATACACCTCAAAGGTTGCGCCACAAGCGAGCCGCATCAGGTCAAGTTCGTGCTCGCTCTTCTGCGCGCGGCATCCCACTGTCACAGTATCGCCGCTTATGTAGTCCAATGAAGCAGCTGCGCTGCGCAGCCCATCGTAAAAAACGTATCGCGTGGTCTCTTCCACGGCGATTTTTCCCGTGCGAACACCGCGCTCACCCAACCATTTTGCCGCAATCGCATAAGGGTTATCGTCTTCCTGCCAAACGCGGATTTCGATCGGATTACGAAGCTGTTCGCGGAGCCGGCCTTCCTCAAAGGCCGGGCAAATAAACAGCGGATTTCCTTGGCGCGGAACTAGAAGAGCCAGGATGCGCTCGCTCGGCCACCACTCTATACCCGTGTAATAAAACAGTGTGGTCCCCGGCGTAACGAACAACGCTTCAAACTGGGGCTTTGCATCAGTCATCAACTGCTGCGCCTGCACCAGGCGACCCTGCAATTCCCCCGCAGTAATGGGCTTCACACGGTCGCCCAGCGGTTTCAGCTTATCGAATGCCGCCGGCAACGATTGCGACTGGTTCTGCGCTGGATGTTGAGAAAGCCCAAACATCGATTTCGCCGCTATCGTTCCGGAAGTTACTGAGGCGGTCTTGAGTACATCGCGGCGAGAAATTTTCATAGTTTTCGGATGGGGAACTTACTGGGAGTGCGAAATTAAAACGGCGTCGGTGACGACGTGCCCGTTTGCGTAGATAATTTTCTTGCCGTCGGGAGACAGAGCATAGGCGCCCCATTTGAAATCCGATCCGAGGTTCATCAATTGTTTGACGGGAAGCGCCTTTGCACCGGTTGACGAAACCGGCTGGGCCCACAGCGTGACAACTCCATCCTTAAGGGACGGATAAAGAACCGCGCGGCCATCTTTTGTCCAAGCGAGTTTTTGGCCGCCGTCTCCGTTCAACGCGACATCCTGGGGTAAATCATACGTGCTCTGGATTTCGCCACCGTTCAGCCCAATGATAGCGAGTAGCTTGGTAGTTTTGGTGGGGTCGGGAGTATAGACTACCGCAACGGAACTCCCATCTGGCGAGATCGTGGGACTCTCCGCTTCCATCTTGCTGATCTCCGCCACCGCGCCGCCATCAATGCCACTTTTCATTAACCGATTCACAGGATCTAGGACATTAACGTAAACCACAAATTTGCCATCCGGCGAGCAAGCAGGCTGAATATCAATTTTATCTGTCGATAATTGTGTAACGTTGGTCCCGTCGATGTCCGCGCGCCATATGGTGCTGCCTCCTCCGGAGCCTCGGGAGCTAAAAATAAAATGGCGACCGTCTCCGCACCCGGAAAGCCAGACGGGGGATTCGGCGCTAGGCGAAATATCGCGGATATTTGTGCCGTCGGGCGTGGTACTCGCCAGTCGAAGCGCTCCGGACGAGTAGTAACCATAGATAATCTTGTCCCCAGGAACCCATACAATTCCGGAAATACCGTCGGCACGATTGATGCCACTCGTAATTTGTCGTGGTGGCGACAGCGACGCGCTGCTGCCGAAATTTGTGATCCAGAGGTTCCCGGTGAGGCCCACTTGCACTGTGGCTAGAGTCGATCCATCCGACGTAATGCTGGCATCGATGTAGAAATTCAAATCGTTTGTGATTCTGCGCGACTCGCCTCCTGGATAACTCACTTCAAATAACTGAGAGTTCAAAGATGTCTTGTTGACGCGCGCTGGGAAAAGAACTGCAGACCCTGCGGGTAGCCAAGCCATCTGGTCTGGCACGATCCAGTCGCTCGAACCGAGCCGAGTCTTGGTCTTGGAGTCTACTTCTACGGTCTCAACCGTAAATTTGTTGAACTCACCGTCGGGATTGTCTGCTATTGCAATTCTTTTTCCGTCCGGAGACCATGCCGGACCTGCGCTGGAAAAAAAGTTCGGACGGTTAAGCGTGAATAAAATTTGCTCCCGGGATCCATCCGCATTCGCAACCAATAAGCTTGAGTTCTTTAATTTGGTGGAATACCGCACAAAAACGAATTGCTTTCCATCCGGGGAAAAGCTAATCGGGCTGTCCACATCGGCGATCACTTGATGCGGAGAGCCGCCCAAGGAAGGCACTTGAAAGAGTGTACCAAGTTCGGCAGATTCGTCGCGTTTCACAAAATAAAGATAATTTCCGTCGAGCGAAAATGTAAGGCCTTCAATCTCCCCTGGAGAACCAATTTCAACCTGCACGGTGCTTCCTGTAGCCAATTGGCGAATCCAAATTGCGTGGGTGCCTTTTTCGTCGGCAACATAGCAAAGCCATTTGCCGTCACTCGAGATTGCAACGGAGTGAATATTGCCGGTGGAGGTCACCGGCGTGATCGTCATTTGCGAGAAAGAGGATGGGTTTTCGTGGCGTGGTGTTCGAAGGTGCAGGAACAAAGCGACCATCGCAACGAGTCCCACGATAACGGGAATGATTTTCGCTATAGTGCGCCAGCCTAATGTTGGGGGTGTGACCGCAGCGGCTGTAGTCTGCGCACTTGCGGGAGGGAGCGTGGCTGCCGACGGCGCCGCATAAGTTCCCGATCGGGCTCCGCCGCCTGCGCCAGACCATGCGCTGCCACTGGCACTAACGGGGCGCCCTGAGTCAGAATCTCGTTTAAGACGCTTCAGATCTCCACGAAGCTCCGCAGCCGTTTGATAACGAAGCTCTCGGTCTTTTTCAAGGGACTTGCCAATGATCTCTTCCAGTTTCGGCGGTACGTTGGGATTCAAAGACGTTGGCGCAGCCGGAGTTCGATTCAAAATCGAATCGAAAATGACCGCCGAAGTATTACCGGTAAAAGCCGCCTGTCCCGTAGCCATCTCGTACAACACTGCGCCCAGACTGAAAAGATCGGTGCGCGCGTCTAACTCTTCGCCGCGCGCTTGCTCGGGAGACATATAGGCGATGGTGCCAATCGCAGAACCAGGGCTTGTAAGCAAAAGATTGTTTGAGGTGATGTCGGTCGCCGTACGACCGGCGCCTACGGATTCCGCAACGCGCCGTGACTCGGTTTGTTTTGCGAGACCGAAATCCAAAATCTTGGCTTGCGAACGAGTGGTGATAAAAATATTTGCGGGCTTGATGTCGCGATGAAGGATGCCGCGCGCGTGGGCTGCATCCAACGCGTCCGCGATTTGCGTGCCGAGATCCAACAAAACATCGGTGGCAAGCGGCCGTCCGGAAATTCGTTCCCTCAGCGTCTGCCCTTCGAGCAGCTCCATTACGAGAAACGGCCGCCCGTTATGCGAGCCCACGTCGTAAATCGTGGAGATCCCGGGATGGTTCAACGAGGATGCGGCTCTAGCTTCACGCTGGAACCGCTCTAAAGATCCAGAATCGCGCGCTAGATCTTCGGACAGGAATTTCAGCGCCACTTGGCGGCCGAGCCGCGTATCTTCTGCGCGGTAAACTTGGCCCATGCCGCCGCTTCCCAAGGGATCGATGATGCGGTAATGCGATATAGTTTCGCCCAACATTCGCACCAACATCGTAAACAACTCACGAGTAGCACGCAAGCGCTCACAACAATTCAACAAACAGCGCTTCGCGTAAGCGCTAGGAAACTTTTTAAGAATGTCAAAAAAACGCCGTGCCCTGCCCGTCATGGTCCGCCCATCAAATACTACGATTATCGTGACAACTTTTTTTGGTTGCCTGGGTTTCACTTCCAGCAGCCGATAGGGCTCTGGCCCTCGGCAATTATCGAATACCTAAATTGGGAGAAAATTAATGTTCATCCGCAAAGGTATGGGTGTGTTCGCGGTGTGTTTCGCTGCACTTTTGCTTTCCAGTTGCGGCGGAGGTTCTAGCAGTTCTACTTCTTCGCCAGCTCCAAGCACTCAAGCGTCCGTATTTACAATTGGCACCGACGCTCCGCTTCCAAGCGTAGTGTCTTGCCAAATTATGGTGACCGGCATCACGATTTTCAACGGTACAACAAATGTAAGCGTATTATCTCAACCACAGGTGATAGATTTCGCGCAGTTCAACGGCCTGCATCAGCTTGTTGACCTAAGCTCGGTGCCAACTGGCACGTACACATCGGCCACGGTCACGATTGCATCCCCGGTTATTGGATACATTAACGTGAATCCGCCGAATCCTCCCACGGCGTCCTCGATCAACGGGACTCTTTCGCAATTTTCCGTAACCGTAGATTTCGCTCAGCCTTTCGTTCTGCAAAGTAGTGACCTGGTCGGCCTGCGCGTGGAATTTGATTTGCACCAGTCAATACAAACGGATACCAACTCACAACATCGAATGGCGCGGACACCCTAACCGTTCACCGGGTCATCTTGAGGCGTCAAGGCCAAGCCGGCTCGTGGGTCCCCGGTAGCACCATCGTGCAGTCTGGAAATATGGGAAGCTTCCAGCTAAACGACGAGTGGACCGCAGGAGTTCTGTTGCCGAGTCCGCTTACCGTGCTCACGACTAACGGCACAAACTTCATAAATCTGAGCGGTTTAGGTGTGCTTACCGGCGCCGGGCCGATTCAGATTCGCGTGGTTGGTTTCATACTGATCAATCAAACGACGGGTCAGCCGGTGATGGTGGCTCGTTCAGTGGAACAACTCAGTTCATAACTGATGCAAAACAGCCGTTAGCGCCGCTGTCCCGTTTCCCGGTACGCCGGAGCGGGGCAGCGGCATTCTTGTTGGAGAACTATTGCGATACCGACGAACCATGCTTCGAACTGCGCACTTCAATCAGACAGGAAGGTTTTTCGAAACTAACGAGTCCACCACGCGACTGCGACGCCGGCTGCGACCGCAGCCACTATCGTCAGGGTCAGCCAACGTGGCGGCATTTCTAGCTCGGGTACTTTTAGTTTGATTGATTTCGGAATCTTGATGGTGTGGACCGAGCGTTCTTGCGGAACTGGCACTCCGGGTATTCGAGGTTGCTCAGGCTTAAAAGGATCGCGTGGCTGATTTTCGTCGGACATAACCATCCAATGAAAGGGAGGTCCAGATTGAATGGTCCACTGTCAAATTGCAAGATAGCTACGCACGATTGCTGTTAACCCTTTCGCATGAATACTATTCAGGAAGAAAACCTCAATGGCGGCAGCGACGCTCAAGCGTGGCGTTCAATTTGCACTGAATGGTGCGCAACATATTCTTGAAGGTTTGCTAGAATCAAAAGCAGTTCCAGCATGCGCTCCCGTTGCTCGGGTTTCGGTTCGTCCGCGCCCTCTTCCAGGTTATTCACAATCGTCAGCGCATCCGAGAGCAGACATTGAAGTCCGGCCGGATCAATGGTGCGGCCTTCGCGGCATCGTCCCAGCGCTAAATCCGTGCGCACAAAAGCTTCATCTACAAAATGGTCCAGGCATAGCTGTAGGCCGGCGAGCGCTGTTGGAATCGAGTTAGCACACCCGGCCCTTTGACATTTCCCGGGTACGTTCGCGTCCATCACACACCCCAGTTTCTCGAGTAGTTATTACCTCAAGTTAGGCGCGAGAGTAGCACATTTTTTTGGGAGCAAGCGAAGATGCGCCGAAAAGCGCAATAGCGTGTCGAAAACGTCGGCAGTATTCGAGGCATCTCACACAAAATGATAAAAGGGGCGCTCAAATGCACCCCTTTTCTCAACGCTGTTTAGCGAATTTCGATGCTGCCTGAACTTGTGCTGAGTTCCACCAAGGGACCGCCCGCGCCTACTTTGCCTTGTAACTCTCGAGGGCTGATCTTGCCTTGAATACTTATTTCGTGGGCCGTCTCGATATTTCCGGAGTTCGTTCGCGCAACCAGGTTGAATGCGGCTTGCGGCGGGAAATCCACGCTAACGCTTCCTGACCCGCTGTGTAGTCTCCAGTCGCCGATCGGAACACCTTGAGCAGCGATGCTTCCGCTGCCGGTCGTGACCTTGGCCCCGCCTTTCACGCCTTTCATCTCCACATCGCCCGAGCCGGTGCTGATCTCCACATCACCGGCGGCGGTTTGTTCCAATTTCACGTCCCCGCTGCCGCTTGAGGCGGTCATTCCGCCAGCAATCCCAATCGCTCGTATTGTTCCGCTGCCTGCGGACGCTTGGGCATTTCCACGAACCGTTTCCAGTTCAATGTCGCCCGATCCAGTTCTCACGCGCACTTCACCACCAATGTTTTTCACATGCAAACTACCGGACCCGCTGTTCATATCGGCTGGACCGCTGATTCCATCCGCTCTTTGATCACCCGATCCGGATTCAGACCGCAGCTTCGTTTGTGACGGTGCGACCAGTTCGTAGCTAATCGAAATATTGTGTTTCCAATCGCGGTTTTCGATGTGGCCTATGCGAATCGTATTCCCGCTTTGTTCGATCGGAGGATTGTTTTCGATTTCGTGGATATGCTGCTCAACATCGCCCCAGCCGCTGCCGTGGATCTTAGCGTGAATTTCTACTTTGGATGAATCACCAGTGCGCAAGGTAATGTCACCAGAACCGGTTTGCACGTCCAAATCTACGGCGCCGGTTACATTCAAAGTGCGATCAAAATGACCTTCGCTGCTTCCGGCGAAAAGCGGAGACGCGGCCATAGCGACGGCCAACGCCACCATTCCGAGCAATCCCGAAACTGCGCGGATGCGAACTTTCATCATTTTCCTCCTAGGCGAATTGGTGCTGTCTAGGCAAAGGTACGCAATATCTCGGAAAAAAGTTCAGACGGAGAATATCGAGCACCGAGCTTAAGCCGCTAGGCCGCGGTTCCGTGGCACTTCTTGTACTTCTTGCCCGAGCCGCAGGGGCAGGGATCGTTGCGCCCGACTTTTGCTGCAGCGCGAACCGGTTTGGGAGCCGTTTCCGCTTGTGCCGGTCCTGCCTGGAACTGCAAATCTCGTTGCTGGCGCTGCTGACGTTGTTCGATCTTCTTGGCCTCATCTTCGGGCCTAGCGGGCTGCATCAGGAACAAGAAGCGAACAGCTTCCGTGTCGATGCGGTCCATCAAGGAGTCAAACAGAATGAAGGCTTCTTTCTTGAACTCTACGAGCGGATCTTTCTGCCCGTAACCGCGCAGACCGATTCCTTCTTTCAAATGATCGAGTGTTAGGAGATGGTCCTTCCATTGAGCGTCTACAACGTCCAAAAGTATGTGGCGTTCGAGCCAGCGAAGCGTCTGCGCGCCGAAAAGAGTTTCCTTTTCTTCGTAACGCACTTTCGTTTTCTCCACCATGGCTTCCGCGAGGGTGTCGTGATTCAGAGCAGCAAAATCCATGCCCACCGCTTTGGGGTCAAAGCCAAACTGATTCAGCACTTCATTGCTGAACTGCGTTACGTTCCACTGGTCGGGATGCTGCTCGCGCGGGCAATACGTTTCCACTAACTCGTTCGCAATGGCTTCGGCGCGCTCCAAAATGTAATCCTTTTGATCGCGGCCTTCCAGGAACGAGCGGCGCAGTCCGTAAATCGTTTCGCGCTGCTTGTTCATCACATCGTCGTATTCCAGCAAGTGTTTGCGCGCTTCAAAGTTCTGGGCTTCCACCGCCTTCTGCGCATTCTCGATTCGCCGGCTGATTAGCTTGGATTCGATCGGCACCCCTTCGGTCATGCCCAAGCGGAACATCAGAGCTTTCACGCGATCGCCGCCAAAGATTCGAAGCAAATCGTCTTCGAGCGAAAGAAAAAACCGCGATGCTCCCGGATCTCCCTGCCGTCCCGCGCGCCCTCTTAGCTGGTTATCAATGCGCCGCGCTTCGTGCCGTTCTGTTCCCAGGATGTGCAAGCCTCCCATCGCCACCACTTCGTCGTGTTCCGCCTTGCACTGCTCTGCAAACTGATCAAATATCGGTTTCCACTGATCGAGAGGCACCTGATAGATCTTGCCTTCCTGTTGAAATAGCACCATCGCGCTGGCTGTAGCGCTAGACCCATTCGAGCCACCGACGGGAGTGGAAGTTGATGTTGACGTGCTCGTAGTAGTAGCGGTTCCCGTGGACGTCGATGCGATACTCGTCCCGCCGACAGCCGAAGATGCCGCCGCAGCGTCAGCCTGCGCCGGTGTTTCAGTTCTCGGGGCCGCCCCGATCACCGCGCTCGCTGGCGCATACGGTATCGCTAGCTTATTTTTTAGAAAATACTCGCGCGTCATCGCTTCCGGATTTCCGCCCAACAGAATGTCCGTTCCCCGCCCAGCCATGTTGGTGGAGACTGTCACCGCGCCCTTGCGGCCCGCCTGCGCGATGATCTTGGCTTCGCGCTCGTGCTGCTTTGCGTTCAAAACTTGAAACGGTATGCCTGTCTTTTTCAATATCTCGGCGATCTTTTCCGATTTCTCGATCGAAATGCTGCCGACCAGGACTGGCTGTCCACTCTCGTGAAATTGCCGGATGCCCCCCACGCGCGTGCCGTCTTCCTGAATAATACCGTTCACCGCCGCTTCGAATTTTTCAACCTCTGTGCGGTAAACCACGTCGGGATTTTCAATCCGAATCAGTGTCTTGTTGGTCGGGATCGCCACAACTTCCAATTTGTAAATTTTATCGAACTCGGCCGCTTCCGTATTCGCTGTACCGGTCATGCCGGAGAGTTTCTTGTACATGCGGAAATAATTCTGAAACGTGATGGTCGCCAGGGTCTGGTTTTCGCGCTCGATTTTGACGCCTTCTTTGGCTTCTACCGCTTGGTGCAAACCGTCGGACCACCTCCGACCGGGCATCTGCCGACCGGTGAACTCATCCACAATCACGATCTGTCCATCTTTAATCACGTAATCCACGTCTTTTTGAAAGAGCGCATGCGCACGCAACGCTTGATAGACGTGGTGAATGATATCCATGTTCGCCGGATCGTACAGGTTGCCCAGGTTCAGCAGGCGCTCGCATTTCGACACGCCTTCTTCCGTCAGAGTCGAGGTGCGATGCTTTTCATCCAGCGTGTAATCGATGTCCAGAATCAACTTCGGAATGATTTTGTCGATGCGGTAATACTTGTCCGTGGATTCTTCCGCTGGCCCGGAAATAATCAGCGGGGTGCGCGCTTCGTCAATCAGAATCGAGTCCACTTCGTCCACAACCGCGAAATGGTGCCCGCGCTGCACGCAATCCTTCAAATCGTACTTCATGTTGTCGCGCAGGTAATCGAAACCAAATTCATTGTTGGTGCCAAAAGTAATGTCGGCGCCGTAAGCCGCGCGTCGTTGGGCGTCGTCCAAATCGTGGACGATCACCCCTACGGTCAACCCCAGCATCTTGTAAATCGGCCCCATCCATTCCGCGTCGCGACGGGCCAGGTAATCGTTGACCGTCACGATATGGACGCCCTGTCCCGTCAGCGCGTTCAAATATGCAGGTAGGGTGGCGACGAGCGTCTTTCCTTCGCCCGTCTTCATCTCCGCGATTTTTCCCTCGTGCAGGACGATCCCGCCGATAAGTTGAACGTCAAAATGGCGCATTCCCAGCGTGCGACGTCCCGCTTCACGCACCAGCGCGAATGCAGGAATCAGCGCAGGCTCCAGCGCCTCCTGTAGTTTCTTCTTGTAGTCCGGATCATCACGTTCCAGGCCGGACATTCGCGCTTGGACCTCGGCCCTGAGCACCGGAGTTCGCGCGGTAATCTCTGTATCCGAGAGCTTCTTCATCTCGGGTTCGAGTTCGTTAATCGCAGCCACCATCGGCTGGATGGCCTTCACGTCGCGCTCGTGCTTGGTCCCAATAAACCGCGCGACTACGCCATCTATAAGTTTCTCTACATCCATAATTTCGGCTATGTTCCTTCAGAGTTATGCTTTACGCGCGAAGGCCTGCCAGTATCTTCAATCCCGCAAACCTAAAACTCTATTGTATCCGCTCGCGCGTCTTCGTGCAAAGCGCCCCATTCATCCTCGTTTTCGCCTGATTTTCACCTGTTTTTTGGGGCCTGTCCGAAAAGTACCTTCGTACTTGGACTTTCGACCAGCATCTTTTTCCGCACGCATTCGCTAGCCTTTAGATACGAAGTCACGAAGTCCTAGGCGCCGCAGGCCTATTTTCGCCCGGAGTTTTGCATGTCGCTCGTAGCTCGCATAGCGCTCTTGTTTTTCGCCGTCAGTATGTTAACTCCGGCAGCCGCGTTTGCTCGCCCGCCACAGTCCACATCTCCTGAGGGCCAGCTTTTCAATTCCGTGAATCGTGAACGCGCCGCCCAGGGCCTGCCGATCCTCCAGTGGGACGACGCGCTGGCCTCCGCCGCTCGCGGCCACGCCAGCCAGATGGCGCTGCATAATTTAATGTCTCACCAGCTTCCCGGTGAGCCGGAATTGATCGCCCGCGCCAACGCCGCTGGCGTTCGGTTCAGCGTTATCGCGGAAAACGTAGCCATCGGTCCCGACGCTTCCACGATCCATACTGCTTGGATGCATTCTCCCGGCCATCGAGCAAATATCCTCAGACCCGAGCTCAACGTACTTGGCATCGCCGTCGTACTGGGAAGCGGGGGCCTCTTCGCCGTACAAGATTTCGCACAAACTTCCGCGAATTTGAATCTCGCTCAACAAGAACAACGAATGGTCTCACTTTTAGCCGCGCGTGGCCTGCAAGCCACTGCTTCTCCGGAAGCTCAACAATTCTGTAATGCGCAGCGCGCGTACATGGGGAACCACTCGGCCACCATCCTGCGTTTCGAAACTACAGACCTGAGCACACTACCGGCTTCGCTGGAGCAGAAAATTCAAGACCGTTCATTTCGCACTGCAACTGTAGCCGCATGCACGCCCGCTAACTCGTCGGGCTTCTCTCGCTTCCGCCTTGCCGTACTTCTTTTCTGAGTGCTCGCTAGCTCTGCGAAAAGCAGTCTATCTCTCTTGCCGCCATCGATTCACAGGTCTATCATTGAAAGCTCATCAATGCGATTTGTAGTTGGAAGTAATCTGTATTTATTTGAAAGGAAAACCATGGCAAGCGGACCAACTGGACCAGCGGCAGGCAAGCGTTTGCAGGATAAAGCGCCAATCACCGGCGTGAAAAATCTCGTCGCGGTCGCCAGTGGCAAAGGTGGAGTAGGGAAGACCACCGTCGCCGTAAATCTTGCGATCGCGCTCAAAAATATGGGCAACGCGGTGGGCTTACTTGACGCAGACGTTTACGGTCCCAACGTCCCCGTCATGCTCGGCACCAATGAACAGCCTCGCGCCGTGGACGAGCGCACCATCATCCCGGTGGAAGCTTATGGTCTGAAAATGATTTCCATGGGCCTGCTGAATCCTGGTGACAAGCCCCTCGTCTGGCGCGGCCCCATGCTTCATAGCGTGATCCAGCAATTTCTGCGTAGCACGCAATGGGGCGCGCTCGACTACCTCATCGTGGACCTGCCGCCCGGCACTGGTGATGTTCAACTCACGCTGATTCAGAGTGTTTCCGTTAGCGGCGCGGTAGTGGTTACCACACCTTCCATCGTCGCTCTCGCTGACGTGCGCAAAGCGATCGAGATGTTCCGGCAAGTGAATGTCGAGATTCTTGGCGTGGTCGAGAACATGAGCTATTTCAACTGCCCGCATTGCAAAGGTCGCATCGACGTATTCGGCCACGGCGAAGGCCAGCACATGGCGAAAACTTTCGGCGTGCCGTTCCTTGGCGAGATTGAAATCGATCCGCAGATTCGCATCGGTGGCGATACCGGTAAGCCCGTTGCCTCGCTCGGCGAAGATGCTCCGGGCAGTAAGAGCATTTATGCCATGGCTCGCAATGTCGTCGCGCGGGTCGAAGTCGTGAACCAATCCGCCGGCGCTCCGGTTGTCCAGATTTTGTAGTGGCGAACGTTGGCGCGGTTTGGCGCTACCATCTTCGATCATTGACCGCGGTTGACAGGGGCAATACCGGGAGAAACCAGTCCGATTGCTAATGTGCTCTTTGGGCTGTTGCGTTGCCGTTCGCTAACATCACCACGAGCCGCGCAACTTCTTCGGGTTCCATGGCTGTGCTGTCCACTACCACCGCATCACGAGCACGCACCAGTGGGGAAGTGGAGCGTTCCAAGTCGCGCCGGTCTCTTTCCCGAATTTCCTCCAGAGTTTTTTGCAGATCGATGGCGTCGCCTTTCTGTTCGTGTTCGCGCCACCGGCGTTCCGCGCGCACCTCCGGCGAGGCAGTAAGAAAAATTTTCAACTGCGCGTCAGGGAAAACTACGCTTCCGATGTCGCGCCCTTCCATCACCACGCCGCCCTGCTGACCCGCGCGTCGCTGCTCGGCCACAAGTACCTTCCGAACGCCGGGATTCACCGCAATTTTTGACGCGGCCTGCGAAACTTCCGGCGATCGAATCTCTCGGGTCACATCTTCCCCGTCCAAGAACACACGCTGGCCGGCTTCTTCCGCGCGCAAGTCGATGCGAGTGTCCTGCGCGAGATCGACAAGAGCGTGTGCGTCCGCATCTTTCGGGGAAAGTTTGTGGCGCAACACTTTCAGCGCAAGCGCGCGATACATTGCACCCGTATCTACGTAAACGTAGCCAAGTATTTCCGCCACGTGACGTGCCAGCGTGCTCTTGCCCGAACCGACGGGCCCGTCAATCGCGATAATCAATTTTTTTGGCGGCGTGGCCATTAGGGAATAATCTCAGATTCTTTTGAAAGCTTTTTCGATTTCACGCACGGAATAGCGCAAAACAATTGGGCGGCCGTGCGGACAACTCATCGGGTATTCCGTTTTCGCCAGCTCGCCGAGGAGCCATTGCATTTTTGTCTGATCCAGCGGGGTATTCACTTTGATTGCCGCATGGCACGAGGTCGAGGCGGCAATCTTCGCTTGCAGCGAATCGATCGAAATTGCCTGGTTTTCGCGCGCGATTCCGTCCAGGATTTCATAAAGCAGCTTCTCTGCGTCTCCGCTCGATATGCCCGCAGGCGCGGCTTGAATCGCCACACTTCGTGCGCCCATCAGCTCGGCTTCGAACCCGTTCGCGCGCAGTTCGTCTCCTATTTGCTCGAAAATTACTAATTGACGCGGATTTAGTTCCACGATCAGCGGCACTAGCATTCGCTGGCCGCCAAGTTCGCCTTCGCGCCGAGCGCGCAAATGCTGCTCGAATAGAACGCGCTCGTGAGCCACGTGTTGATCGATAATCCACAGCCCCTCGGCGTTTACTGCCACGATAAAGCTGCTGCTTACCTGCCCCAGCGGCTTCAAGTCCACAATTTGGTCGGGGCTTGGCAAAGTGCCAGGAGCAACGGCCGGAGCTACGTCGGCAATTGAGGTTCCGAGCGCATCCCTCTGCACATCAGAGAATTCGCTGCCATTGCCGGTTCCAAACTGCAGGCGTTGAGGAACCGGTCTGTCCGGCATTCCGGAATGCTCGAATCCCTCAGCCTTCTCAGCGGACGCGGTGAACCCCGGAATTTCAGCTCGAGGTGGACCCGGAAATGCCTTCGCGTCCGACATCGGCGCGTAGCCTTCCATGCTTCCCGCCGACGACGAAGAGGATATACCGCTGGCGTTCCCGTCTCCCGCTGCAGCCGCACGCGTGGCCGCAAACCCCGGAACTGGACGCGCATGCGAAAGCGCCAGTCGCAATGAATCGCGCGTGAAGTCATGAACGAACTGCGGATGGCGGAAGCGCACCTCGATTTTCGCGGGGTGAACGTTTACATCGACTCCTTCGTACGGCAATTCCAGGAAGAGAAGCACGCAAGGGAATACTCCCGGCGGCATGATGTTGCGATAAGCCTCGCCGATCGCGTGCAGCAGAAGGCGGTCGCGCACCAAGCGCCGGTTCACAAAAATATAAATTCCGTTCCGGTTGGTACGCTGCACTTCCGGCCGAGAGGTGAACCCGCTCACGCGGAGCGTAGCCGCTCGCTCTTCGGCTTCGAGCGGCGGTTCGCTGATAGCGCTTCGCACAGGGCCTTCTGTGAGCGGAATTTCCGTCAACTCGCTTAGCGCCTGACTTCCGAAAATCTGATACACGCGCTCGGAAAGTTTTTCCACCGGCGTGCAATTAAGAATTTCCTGCGTGGGGGTCTTCAGCAGAAATTGGCAGTCGGGATGCGCCAACGCGTAGTGCGTGACAAGCGAAGCGATGTGGCCGAGCTCGGTAGTTTCTGATTTAAGGAACTTTCGCCGCGCCGGCACACAATAAAAAATGTCCGCTGCGCTGATCGACGTCCCCGCAGGCAGGCCTGCTGGTTTCACACTGATTAGTTTTCCGCCTGCAAATTCAACACGCGTGCCTTGTTCGTCCTCGGCCGAACGCGTTTCAAGTACAAGCCTCGAAATTGAAGCAATTGAAGGCAGCGCTTCTCCACGAAAACCCAGCGTTGAAATAGAGAGCAAATCGTCCGCGATGAGCAACTTAGAGGTGGCATGGCGCTCGAAGGCCAACAAAGCGTCGTCATGGTGCATTCCCGTGCCGTCGTCGATCACGCGAATCATGCGCTTGCCGCCAGATTCGGCTTCAATGCGGATCGAGCGCGCGCCGGCGTCCAACGCGTTTTCGAGCAACTCTTTCACCACCGAGGCGGGCCGTTCCACGACTTCGCCTGCGGCGATTTTGTTGGCTACGTTTTCCGCGAGTATGCGTATGCGGCTCATAAAAGGTGTTTCGTTGGCTTCATGTTTGGAAACTTAGGATCGAGGGCATTGCGAGCATCTTCAGCGCGAATCTTGTCGTCCTCGTCCTTTTCTTCCTGCGCCACGCTGCGAAGAAAGATGCGCGTGCCGAACAAGCTTGCTGTGAACACGATGACCACAAGCGTAACACCGAGCCACTGCGGGAACTCAGACATTTGCACCATAATCAAAAAAATAAAGCCAATCGAGACGCCCAGAACGAGCAGCACCATGAATTGCGGGCGAAGCGCAAGCTTGCGCATAGCCCGAATCAAAAGAATCATACCCGCCGCCACCGCAACCGGTATCAGCAGCAGCAACCGATAGGAAATTGCGCGCTCTGAACCAATTCGACTGTCATTTTTCTCCCTGCTTGATTGCGATACCCAATTCGTCGAGCTGAGACGCGTCAACTTCAGAGGGCGAGTCGGCCATCAAATCTACCGCAGCGGTGGTCTTAGGGAAGGCGATCACCTCGCGAATGGATTTTTCGCCGGCTAGCAGCATCACCACGCGGTCGATGCCAAGCGCAATGCCGCCGTGGGGAGGCGTGCCATAAGTGAGCGCGTCGAGGAAGAAGCCGAAACGCTGACGTCCTTGCTCGTCAGTCAGTCCCAGAGCCTTGAACATGCGCGCCTGCACATCCTGGCGATGAATTCGAATGCTTCCTGAGCCAAGCTCGTTGCCGTTCAAGACCAGGTCGTAACCCTTTGAACGGCATTCCCATGGCGCAGTTTCGAGCTTGTCCAAATCTTCTTCGACGATTCCAGTAAACGGATGTTGAGCGCTGACCCAGCGTTTTTCCGTCGCGCTCCATTCGAAAAGCGCGAAGCCAGTGATCCATGCGAATTCCCATTTGCTGCGATCGATCAGGTGGAGCTTGTCTGCGAGATACGAACGGATCTGGCCGGCTACGTTTAGCGACGTGTCGCTGTGTTCGATTTGTTCTTTGGCCGCTGCGGCGAGGATCAAATCGCCAGCTTTCGCGCCAACCGCTTCGGCAAGCTTTTTCAAAGTTTCCGGGCCGAGAGTCTTTTCCAGTGGCGAGGTGATTCCTTCCGCCGCTACTTTCACTGTATAAACACCGCGCGCTCCGGCTGATTTCGCGAACTCGCCAAGCTCATCGAACTGTTTGCGCGACCACGAAGCTGCGCCGGGTGCGACAACGGCCTGCACATTTCCCGCGATCTGCAATTTTTCTCGGCCGCCCTCGAAGAATTGCGTGACGTTGTGCAATTCCATGCCGAAGCGCAGATCGGGCTTGTCCGAGCCGTAGCGGCGAAGCGCCTCTTTGTAGTCAAGATGGCGGAACGGGCCTTTGGCTTGGACGCCGACAGCGGCACAGGTTCGTTCCATAACGCGCTCGATTACTTCGAAAATGTCTTGTTGGCGCGGGAAGGACATCTCCAGGTCGAGTTGGGTGAATTCAAGCTGGCGGTCGGCGCGAAAGTCTTCGTCGCGGAAACAGCGTACGATCTGGAAATAGCGGTCCATACCGGAAATCATCAGAATCTGCTTGAAGATTTGCGGTGATTGCGGCAGCGCGTAAAACTTTCCGTGATGTATGCGGCTGGGAACCAGACAATCGCGCGCGCCCTCGGGAGTCGAGCGCGTGAGCATGGGCGTTTCAATTTCAAAGAAGCCAAGCTCGTCGAGCGTCTTGCGAATTTCCAGGATGACACGGTGGCGCAGCTCCAGGTTGCGATGCGGTTTGGGGCGCCGTAAATCGAGGTAACGATAGCGTAGCCGGGTTTCCTCGCTCGCAGTCACTTCTTCTTCGATTTGGAAGGGAGGCGTCTTCGAGTTATTGAGTATGTGAAGACGCGTGGCCATCACTTCCACTTCGCCGGAAGGAATATCCGGGTTGCCCTTTTGACGGCGCAGGACGCGGCCTTCTACCGCGACGACAAATTCTGAGCGCAACTGCTCAGCTTTGGCGTGCGCTACCGGGTGCAGCTCTTTGTTGAAAACAATTTGTGCGATCCCGGCGCGGTCGCGCAGGTCGATGAAGATCAGCTGGCCGAGGTCACGCCGCCGGTGGACCCAGCCCATCAGCACGACATCTTTGTCCGCGTCGGATGCGCGCAGGTCGCCGCAATAATTTGTGCGTTTCAGGTTTCCGAGCGCTTCAAGCAATTTTGGTTTCCTCGACCTGAGTTGCTGCTTTCAGTCTATTGTAATTTGTGTCGCGCCGGCGCGTTCGGGAACTAGGCACGAGTGTCTCGTCTTTCCGATTCAAGATATTCGAGCAAATCAAATTTCGAAAGTTTTTTCTGATCGGAGTCGGCCAGGCGCTTCAGGGTGAAAGTGCCTGAGTTAACCTCATCTTCGCCGATGATTAGGGCGTAGCGCGCTCCAAGTTTGTCCGCGAGGGCCAGCGATCTCTTGAATTTCATTTCTTCCGGAGGCAACTCGACGGCAAGGCCAGCTTCGCGAAGTTTTTGAGCGATATTCACTGCTGTAAGATACGCGGCCTGTCCCATCCATGCGACGAAAACCGCCAACGCAGGGAGCGAGGGCAATTTCCCGCTTTCTTGGAGGGAAAGGATCGCGCGGTCGGTGCCGATGGCGAATCCGATGCCTTTGGTTGGCGGGCCGCCGAGGAGTTCGACGAGGCCGTCATAGCGGCCGCCGCCACAGACTGCGTTCTGTGAGCCTAGGCCTTCGGCGATGACTTCGAATGTGGTGCGCGTGTAATAGTCGAGGCCGCGAACGAGACGCCAGTTCTCTTCGTAAGCAATTCCGCGCAGACGGAGCTCTTCTTTTAGCTTGGCGAAGTGCTCGCGGCATTCATCGCAAAGATGATCTGAGATGCGTGGCAGTTTTCCAATGATGGCTTGCTCTTCCGGTAGTTTCGAATCGAGAACGCGTAGCGGGTTCGTTTCGATCCGGCGCTGACTGTCGGGGCCAATCCGGTCTGCGACTTTTCGCAACTCTTCGCGGAGTTTTTCTACGTATTGGGGGCGGCAATTTTTGTCGCCGATCGAATTGATGTAGAGAGTCGTCCGCGTAAGGTCCGCGCGTTTAAAAAAGGTCATCAGCATTTCGATGACTTCTGCATCGATGGCGGCCGCGTCGGATTGGCCCAGAACTTCCGCGCCGATCTGGTAGAACTGGCGGTAGCGTCCTTTTTGTGGCCGCTCGCGGCGGAACATCGGGCCTACGTAGTAGAGTTTTAAGTTTCCAGGGAACGTCTGCATTCTGTGCTCGATGTAGGAGCGAACTACGCTTGCGGTCGCCTCCGGCCTTAGCGAGTAGGTTTGGCTGGGCTCTTCCTTTGATTCGGCATCGTGACCGATGTTGAACGTGAACATTTCCTTGGAAACAATGTCAGTGTCAGCGCCTACGGAACGGGCGAATAGTTCGGTTTCTTCGAAGATGGGGAGGCGGATTTCGCGGAAATTGTAGGATTCGAAGGTGTTGCGGGCGGTCTGTTCGAACCAATTCCAGAGGGCAGAATCCGGGGGCAATATATCGCGGGTGCCCTTGATAGCCCGGAATTGGCGTTTATTTTCGGTCATGGGATGAAGTGTGTTTATTGTCTGCAGAATGGTTCAAAGTTCGCGATTAGAACGCACGCTCTCCTCTGTTTGCTATAGCTTACGATGGTTTCTAATAAATCGAGTTTGCGATTAGAAAATTGTCGGATGCTTCGTTTTTTCCCGGCAGGGAATTTGCCTGCGCCGCTCTGCCTAAAATCAGGTGCGCTGCCCATCAGACCATTTTACAACACGTAGGCAAGCAAACTTCAGCGTGTGGGGAATCCTCCACAGCGAACGGTTAAATTCCGGACTCAGCCTTATAACTTTCTTTGTATTCGACGTAGCGCTGGGCGTAGCGGTCGATGGAGTCGAGGTCTTCGGGAGTGAGCGCGCGGCGCAATTTGCCGGGCTGGCCCATGAAAAGGCTGCCGGGCGGGACGATGGTGCGTTCAGGGACCAGGGTGCCGGCGGCGATAATGCTGCCGGTGCCAATTTTTGCGCCGTTGAGGATGATGCTGCCCATGCCGATTAAGCAGCGCGATTCGATGGTGCAACCGTGCAGGACGACGGCGTGGCCCACCGTGACGCTGTCGCCGAGAATTAACGGGTTTGTGTCGCGCATGACGTGGAGGATCGAGCCATCCTGGATATTCGTCCGCGCGCCGATGCGCATGAAGTTCACGTCACCGCGGAGCACGGCGCAGGGCCACACGCTGGAATGTTCGCCGATGACGACGTCACCGATGACCACACCTTGCGGGTCGATGTAGGCAGTTGCAGCGATTTGCGGCGTCTGACCTTGATAAGAGCGGATCATTTCGACTGGTCCTTGGAAGTTAAACACATCGCTTAAAGACTACCGAAATGGAACGCGTGTCTTCCCGCATCGACAGCGTACTCTGCCATCACTCCAGAAAGAACCGCGACTGTCTGGTTCGTCGCGCAGACAAATGAGCCGTGAAAATAGCACACGCACTTGAGACAGACAAGTGTCGCCTGTCCCGGCAGATCTACGGAACGTTCCCAACTCTAGCGCTGGGCAGGCCTGACGATGTGCGGTCGAACGGGCGCTGGATCCCCAGCACTACTTCCGCCCCAATACGCTTCGACGCTGACGCAATGGTTCGGGCTGAGCGCGGCAGCTCTTCCCTACGTGTTGCCGTACATCGGCAGCCCCCGATGCGCGGACCAGATCTGCATGCTCATGCCGACCAAGGTGGGCGTGAATCTGGGCATTGCCTACGCCATGCAGTTGCCCGATCCCAAGAAAATTCTCGAAGGCGCCGGCAAGCTACATCGCCACGTCAAACTCGAGAGAAAATCGGATTTGGAAACTGCGGCTTTGAAGGCTCTTCTCAAAGCCGCTCCCGCGCGCCGGGAAAAGGCCGGCAAACATCAAGAAAGTAAGAATCATATTAAAGAATCGAAAGTAGACGTTTTTCAGAAGAAGCGCGCGGTCGGCAAACGCGAAGTTAGGCCGGGCTGGACATCGAGGAGAGAAACTCCGCGTTTGTCTTGGTCTTAGAGAGGCGGCCCAACAAGAGTTCCATGGCTTCCACAGTCGAAAGGGGACTTAGGACTTTGCGCAGCACCCAGATGCGATTCAGCTCGTCCGGCGGCAAGAGCAATTCGTCTTTGCGAGTTCCGGAGCGATTGATATCGATGGTCGGGAAGACGCGCTTGTCGACCAGGCGGCGGTCGAGGTTGATTTCCATGTTACCCGTTCCCTTAAATTCTTCGAAAATGACGTCGTCCATGCGGCTGCCGGTATCGATAAGGGCCGTGGCGATGATGGTGAGCGAACCACCCTCTTCGATATTTCGCGCGGCAGCGAAAAAGCGGCGCGGACGTTGCAGAGCGTTGGCATCAATACCGCCGGAAAGAACTTTTCCGGATGGCGGCGTTACGGCGTTGTAAGCGCGGCCCAGACGCGTGAGCGAGTCGAGCAAAATCACGACATCGCGTTTGTGCTCCACCAGGCGCTTGGCTTTTTCGAGGACCATTTCGGCCACTTGAATGTGGCGCTGGGGCGGCTCGTCGAAGGTGGAGCTGATGACTTCGCCCTTCACGGTGCGCTGCATGTCGGTAACTTCTTCCGGGCGCTCGTCGATGAGAAGGACAATCAGGGCGACTTCCGGATGGTTGGTGGTTACGGAATTGGCTACGGATTGCAACATCATGGTTTTACCGGTGCGCGGGGGAGCGACGATCAATCCGCGCTGGCCTTTGCCGATGGGGCAAAGCATGTCGAGCACGCGGCCGGTGAGATTTTCCTTGGTGGTCTCCAGACGAATGCGTTCCTGGGGATAGAGGGGCGTGAGGTTGTCGAAGAAAATCTTGTTGCGCGCCACTTCGGGATCTTCGAAGTTGACCGCTTCGACCTTAATCAGGGCGAAGTAGCGCTCGCCGTCCTTGGGAGGGCGTACCTGGCCGGAGACTGTGTCGCCGGTGCGCAGATCAAATTTGCGTATTTGCGAGGGCGAGACGTAAATGTCGTCCGGGCCGGGGAGATAGTTGTATTCCGGGGCGCGCAGGAAGCCGAAGCCGTCCGGAAGGCACTCCAGGACGCCTTCGGAGAAGATCAGGCCGTTTTTCTCGGTCTGCGCGCGGAGGATCTGGAAGATCAACTCCTGCTTGCGCATGCCCGAGGCGCCGGGAATGTTGAGTTCCTTGGCGATCTTGGCCAAATCGGTGATGTTCTTATCTTTTAGTTCTGCAAGGCTAATGCTCATCGAGTTTATTCCTTCTTAAGCCTGATTTTCAGGCGTGATTTATTTCTGAATGGACTGCGGGCGGGCGCAACTTCGAACCTGCCACTTCTGTCCAAATTAAAACCGGGTCACTACTTGGACTGAACTTTTATTTGAATCAGACAATCTGAATCCCCCGGTTGCGGGCCGAACCTGCTTAGCAGGATGTGAGAGAGCCGGAGGGTTTCAATTGGTTAATTCGCTGTCCTGCGCTACATCTGAAACAAACTTGGGGTCTACGCCGGCAACCGGCGGATGCCCTGGAATCGGCAGCGGATGTTCGAGCGCGAGCTGCAACACTTCGTCCATATTCTCTACAAAGTGAATGGACATCTGAGCTTGAATTTCTGGCGGGATCTCCGCCAGATCCTTTTCGTTATCCTTCGGAAGAATTACGCTGCGGAAGCCAAGTCGATGCGCGGCCAGAAGCTTTTCCTTCACTCCGCCAATGGGTAACACTTTACCACGCAACGTGATTTCCCCAGTCATGCAAATGTCGCAACGAACCGGAATGCGGGTCAGAGCGCTGACGATCGAGGTGCAGAGCGTGATGCCAGCCGAGGGGCCGTCCTTGGGGATGGCTCCTTCGGGAACGTGCACGTGGATATCGAGGTGACGGTAGAAATCCTTCGGCAGGCCGAATAGATGGGTGCGCGAGCGCACGTAACTCATACCCGCTTGCGCGGATTCCTGCATCACGTCGCCGAGCTTGCCGGTTAGAGTGAGACGGCCTTTGCCCTGCATCAGCATGGCTTCGGTAGAGAGCACCTGGCCGCCGACTTCTGTCCAGGCCAAGCCGGTGGTGAGACCGATTTCGTTTTTCTTTTCGGCCAGAAAATCGCGATATTTCAGAACGCCCAGGAAATCGTTGATGTTCGTATCGGTGACGGCGATCTCCACGCCTTTTCCGTCTGCTACGACTTTGCGAGCGACTTTGCGGCAAACGTTGGCAACTTCTCGGCTGAGGTTTCGCACGCCGGCTTCGTGAGTGTAGTGGCGAATGATGTGCGTAACGGCTTCGTCCGTAAATTTCAGGTTCGCTTTGGTCAGGCCAGTAGCTTCAATTTCTTTCGGCACCAGGAAGCGCTGAGCGATTTGATGTTTTTCCTGCTCAGTATAGCCCGGGATGCGCAGGACTTCCATGCGATCCTGCAGGGGCTGTGGAATGGTGTGCAACACATTGGCAGTGCATATGAACATTACCTTGGAGAGGTCGTATTCGACGTCGAGGTAATGATCGGTGAAAGCGTTATTGAGCTCGGGGTCGAGAACTTCCATCAGGGCTGCGGACGGATCGCCGCGGAAATCCATGGACATTTTGTCCACTTCGTCGAGCACGAACACGGGATTCACAGTGCCGGCTTTGCGCATCATCTGAATGATCTGGCCGGGCAGGGCGCCGATGTAAGTACGGCGGTGGCCGCGGATTTCGGCTTCGTCCCGAACGCCGCCGAGCGAAACACGCACGAATTTTCTGCCGGTGGCGCGGCCGATGGACATGGCCAGCGAAGTTTTGCCGACTCCTGGGGGCCCCACAAAACAGAGAATCGAGCCTTTCGGATTCTTCACGAGCTGGCGAACTGCGAGATATTCGAGAATCCGCTCTTTGATCTTTTCCAGGCCGTAATGATCTTCGGAAAGAATCGTTTCTGCGCGTTTGATGTCGCGAATTTCCTTGGAGCGCTTCTTCCACGGTACAGCCAGGAGCCAATCGAGATAGTTGCGCGAGACGGTGGATTCCGCGGACATGGGCGGCATCATTTCGAGGCGCTTCAGCTCCTGCATGGCCTTTTCCTGCGGGCCTTCGGGCATGCCGGAGGTTTCGATCTTCTTCTTGAGCTGCTCGATCTCGTTTGCTTCGCCGCGGCCGAGTTCTTTCTGGATGGCTTTCAACTTTTCGTTGAGGTAGTACTCTTTCTGGGCGCGCTCCATCTGACGCTTTACGCGCGTATTGATCGAGCGGTCGACGTTGAGCTTCTCGGTTTCCACTTCCAGAATGTCTGCGATGCGATTCAGGCGCTCGAGTGGATCGAAAAGTTCGAGAAGTTCCTGTTTTTCTTCGACGGGGATCTGCAAATTTGCTGCGATCGCATCGGAAAGCTTGCTGGCGTCTTCGACACGGACAGCGGCGATCATCGTGTCGTAATTCAAGCTTTGCGAAAGCTTCACATACTGCTCAAAGAGCGTAGTGACGCGGCTGGAAGCTTCCTGAAGCTGCGGCGTGGACTCCACCGGCGAAGTAACTACGCGAATGGAAGCGCGGAAGAAGCCTTCGTCGCTGGTGACCTGGATGATTTTCGCGCGGACGGTGCCTTCGACCAGAACTTTGATGTTGCCGTCGGGCAGCTTTACGCTCTGAACGATATTGGCAAGAGTTCCCACCTGATAAATTTCTTCAGGCTTGGGATCGTCAACGGAGGCATCATGCTGCGTGACGAGGAAAATCTTCTTGTCGCCGGCCAGCGCGTCTTCCAGGGCTCGCACGGACGCTTCGCGGCCAACGATGAAAGGATGCATCATTTCCGGGAAAATAACCATTTCCCGCACCGGCATCATAGGCACGCGTTTTACTTCAGTTTTTTCGCGGTTGAACATCGGTTCCTTTAGCGCCAAGGGTCTAGCCAGCCTTTTCCAACAAACTCCAGTTGATTTCGCGTCCTTTCACCATATCGCCGGTAACAACGAAATCGCGAAGTTTTCGCTGGGCGGGCAAGTGGTACATCATTTCGAGCATCAGATCTTCCAGAATCATGCGCAGGCCGCGTGCGCCTACTTTGCGTTGTAGCGCGAGTTCGGCAACGGTATCCAGGGCATCGTCGGTGAAACGCAAGCGGACGTTTTCGAATTCAAAGAGGCGCTGATACTGGCGAACGAGAGCGTTCTTTGGTTCGGTAAGAATCCGCACGAGAGCCGATTTATCGAGGTCGCTCAAAACGCCTACGACAGGCAAGCGGCCCACGAATTCAGGAATCAGGCCGTAGCGGATCAGATCAGTTGGCTGCGCTTGTTCAAGCACTTCGATATTGCGCCGCGTAGCGGTGGTCGGCTGCACATCCGCGTGGAACCCCAATGACTTCTGGCCTACGCGGCGCTCGATAATTTTTTCCATGCCTACGAAAGCTCCGCCGCAGATGAACAGGATATTGGTGGTGTCCACGGGCGTAAATTCCTGGTGCGGATGCTTGCGTCCACCTTGCGGTGGAACGTTGGCAACGGTGCCTTCCAGAATCTTCAGCAGCGCTTGCTGCACGCCTTCACCCGAAACATCCCGGGTAATCGAAGGATTCTCGTCTTTCTTGGAAATCTTATCGATCTCGTCGATATATATGATGCCTTGCTGGGCGCGGGCGACGTCACCATCGGCGGCCTGCAGCAGCTTCAGGATGATATTTTCCACGTCTTCGCCGACGTAGCCGGCTTCGGTGAGCGTGGTCGCGTCAACGATCGCGAAGGGCACATCGAGCATGCGCGAAAGCGTCTGGGCCAAAAGCGTCTTGCCGGTGCCGGTGGGACCAATCAGCAAAATGTTTGATTTCGCAAGTTCCACATCGCCGGGCTGCTTATTCAGGAATATGCGCTTGTAGTGGTTGTAAACCGCTACGGCAAGCTTCTTTTTCGTTTTGTCCTGGCCGATTACATAACCATCGAGAAAAGCCTTAATCTCGGGTGGGCGCGGGAGCCGGCGATTGACCGGGCTGGCTTGCTCGCGCTTCTCGTCTTCCAGAATCTGCTGGCAGACGCCCACGCACTCATTGCAGATGTACGACCGCGGATATTCAGAGGGAGAGCTGATAAGCTTCTCCACCTGCTCCTGCGTTTTATGGCAGAAGGAACATCGCAACGGCTCTTCTGGGGTGAACCGCTTCACTAAATGTGTCCTCGTCTTTTGGAAGCTGCGACAGCGACGACAAATCTATTCCTTATTGTAGGACGAAGGGCGGGCCGGCTGCAGAGAATCATCGCTTTAGATACTAACCCTTTGGAACCCACTAACGGTGCTTCGAAATAATTTCGTCGACAATTCCATAGACCTTGGCCTGCTCTGCCGTCATGATGAAATCGCGTTCCACGTCCCGCTCGATTTTTTCAATCGACTGGCCGGTATGGCCGGCGAGAAGTTTGTTGAGCGCTTCGCGAGTGCGAAGAATTTCCTTGGCGTGAATATCAATGTCGGTGGCCTGTCCCGATAAACCAGACATCCAAGGCTGGTGAATCAACACGCGAGCGTTTGGAAGCGCATAACGCTTCTTGGGCGTGCCGGAGGCAAGCAACACGGCCGCGATAGAGGCGGATTGGCCGATGCAATAAGTGACCACGTCGGGACGCACGAACTGCATAGTGTCATAAATGGCCATTCCTGCTGAGATCGAGCCGCCCGGAGAGTTAATGTAGACCGAAATGTCCTTCTCCGGATCTTCGGACGCTAGGAATAGCAACTGGGCGGTCACCAGATTAGCCACATGATCGTCAATCGGCGTGCCGATGAAGATGATGTGATCTTTGAGCAACCGGGAGTAAATATCGTATGCTCGCTCGCCCCGATTGGTCTGTTCAACGACCATCGGAACCAGTGTTGTGGCACGCGGACTGCCGTCGTCTGTATGTCTCATAGGGAGTGTGTTTGCGCGCTGAGGAACCCGAACCTACTTTTCACTTTTGGCCGTCGTCTCGATCCGGGTGTTGCGGTAGAGCCAATCTATCGTTTTGTCGCTGCGCAACTTAGATTTCATCCTATCGAGCGCTCCTTGCTTTGTCAAGCGAGCGCGCAACGCGGTTGCTGATTCGCCACTGCGTTCCGCGAGGGCTTCAATCTGTTTTTCGACTTCTTCATCGGTTACGTCGATCTTTTCTGCTTCCGCGATACGATCGATGAGCAACTCGGCCTTTACGTCATCCACTGCGCGATCCTGCTGACGCTTGCGGAGCGCGACCCAATCGACGTTTACTGCTCGAGGGTCCACGCCTTGAGCCGCCAGAGTGCGAACGGTGCGCTCGAGCCGCACGTCCATTTGATGCTCGACAAGCGCTTCCGGAACCGGAAAATCGTGCTGTTTCACCAGAGCTTCCAAAATTTTCTCGCGAGCTTGCGATTGCTGCTGATCTTCTTTAGCGGACTCGAGGTCTTTCGTGATTAGCTGGCGCATTTCGGCGATTGTTGAGAATCCGCCCTTTTCGCCGGCGGCATCCTTGGCAAATTCGTCGTTCAGCTCGGGCAGCTTCTTTTCCTTAATGCCCTGAACTTCTACGCTGTAGTCGTAAGCTTTGCCTGCAAGCTTTTGGTCTGGATAATCATCGGGATATTGCGAGCGGAATTTTTTTGTGTCGCCTGGACTTGCGCCGCGCAAATTCTCAGTGAAACTTTCCAGAGTTTCTTCCGCGCCGATGTGACACAGGATGTTGTCGGCTTGTACAGGTTCACCTCCGCCGACCGGCATTCCAGAAAGTTTAATGAGGACGTAATCACCGTCCTTGGCGGGGCGACCTTCGACGGGCACGAATGTAGCGGCGCGCTCGCGCATTTCTTCAATCGTTTTGTCTACTTGTGCGTCGCCCGCTTCGACCGCATCAATATTGACGGTGAGATTTTTGTAATCTCCCAGGTCGAATTCCGGAAGTACTTCGAAGACGGCTCGGAACCGCAGCGGCTCGCCTTCTTTGAAATCAACTTTGTCCACTTCGGGACGCGTCACGGGAGTGAGGTTTTTTTCGCCGAGCGCCTTCTCGAGATATTCGGGAACCAGGGATTGCACTACTTCGCCTTGGATATCCTCTGCGAACCGGCGGCGGATCAGGGTGACGGGCGCTTTACCGGGACGGAATCCGGGAACTCGAGCCACGCGGGCGAGATCACGCGCTACTTTTTCGGTTGCTTTCGTTACGTTCTCGGCCGGAATCTCCAGCTCAAGTTCACGTTTGCATGTGGCTTCAGTCATTGAAATTTTTCTGGGAAGAATTCAAAGAAAACTCTAGCCCAATTTGCCTTTCACCCGTTGCAAATTCCAGGAGCAGAGGGAAGTGCGGCGGGCCTTCACCGCGAGTGAAATCCCAGTATAGGGAAGAGAGTCTCGCGCGTCAACCGGAGGAAGCTCGTGGAACGCTATGATCTTTTTCAACGTCTCAAAATATTTCTGCGGAAGAAGGGACTCGAACCCCTACGACCTTTCGGCCACCAGCTCCTAAGGCTGGCGCGTCTGCCAATTCCGCCACTTCCGCATTGGTTGGCTCGTATGATTATACAGGCGATTGTAACCGGAGAAAGACAAAGGGTAGCTCAGGGGTAGAAGTGGGCATTGTTCTTTCAACATTTGCGACTAAACCACTTGTACGCGCGCCAGTTTGCTCTAGTCTGTGCCGGAATGCACTTGCGGGGTCTATTCCGTTTTGCTAGGCTTCCGGCCCAACAAGCACCAACTGTCCTTGGAGGAACTGATGCCACACTGTACGAAGTGCGGGGCTAATGTCGCGGACAATACTGCGTTCTGTCCGAGTTGCGGCGCGACGCAAGGAGGCGCACCGACTTCCGCTCCGGCCGCCTCGTCGCAATCCGGGTTGGCTGAAAATGTGGCGGGGCTGCTGTGCTACGTCCTGGGCTGGATTACTGGTTTGATTTTTTTCCTTACGGACAAGCGACCGTTCGTTCGCTTCCACGCGGCTCAATCGATTGTTGTCTTCGGCGCCTTGATGATTATACGCATCGCCATCGGCATGATGTTTGTTACGGGTGGTCTCATGGGGGTCGGAGCGGGATTCTCGCTCGGGGTGATGCTTTACTGGCTGATTTCTGTGGTGGGTCTGATTTTGTGGATTCTGTTGATGGTCAAGGCGTATCAAGGTGAACGTTATCGCCTGCCGATTGCTGCGGAGTTCGCCGATAAACTGGTGGGGAAATCGATATAGCAATCTGCACGGTTGCTTCGGACAGTTCCTCCTGGTGCCGAACACGCTTGGAACTTACTCTCATCCCGCTCCGCGTGTGCTGCGACCTTCTCTCGTGCGCCTTAGCTCTTGACATCCGGCGGTCCAGCGTCCATCTTTATTGGCTTTCCTTTGCATGGTGGAAAATGCGTACGTGTATCGCGGGAGACATGAGTGAAGCTTCGCCTTTGCTTTCATGACAGGTGTTTCGATGGAGCAGCATCGGCTGCGGTCTTTACGCGTTTCTATCGCGAGCGTATTCATCCCGAAGCGCAAATTTTTTATACGGGGATGACCCACAAAGCCTCGCATCCCTTCGAGGATGGAATTTTTGACGGCGACGAAAATGCTATTGTGGACTTCAAGTATTCCAGCTCTCCGCTGCTCACATGGTGGTTCGACCATCATCAGAGCGCGTTTCTCACGCCACAGGATGCCGAACATTTTCGTCGCGACCGGTCCGGCAAAAAGTTCTACGACCCGGAGTACAAGTCCTGCACCAAATTTTTGGCCACCATTGCTTCCGAGAAATTCGGATTTAACGCTGAGCCGCTTTCTGAGCTGATCCATTGGGGAAATATTATTGATGGCGCGCAATTCGCGACTCCCGAAATTGCGGTGGGGCTGGCGGAGCCGGCTATGCAGCTCGCGCTGGTAATTGAAGCGGCGCCTGAAGCAGACCTGGTGCCGAAATTAATTCCTTATATGGCCACGCTTTCTCTAGCCGAGATGGTGGAATTGCCGATGGTGCAGAAGCATCTGGGCAACTTGCTTGAGCGGCATCGACGATCACTGGATATTTTGCGTGATCGGACGGATTCGCGCGACGGCGTGATTTACTTCGACGTCAGCGACCTAGACCTGGAAGGCTACAACAAGTTCATTCCTTATTTCTTGTATCCGGATGCTGTGTACTCGGTAGGCGTGAGTGCGTCGCCGATGCGAACGAAGGTTTCTGTGGGGACAAGTCCGTGGAAAGAAATCGCGGCGGATGTGAATCTGGCGTCGCTGTGTGAAAAGTATGGCGGCGGGGGACATGCGCGCGTGGCGGCGATATCGTTGGGCCCAGGTGATCTTGTTCGTGCGAGGCAAGTAGCGCGGGAGATTGCGGCCACTCTCCGCCATTCAAAGTGAATCGGCGTTCGTTGGGTACCGGATTTTATCGTGTTACACTATTTATCCTTTGCTGGGCCGGTAGCTCAATGGTAGAGCAGCTGACTCTTAATCAGCGGGTTGGAGGTTCGAGTCCTCCCCGGCTCACTCTTTTCTTTCAATAGGTTATGACGATTTTATGGGCGGCGCTTCTACGCTACTGTAGCGGGAAGTGTAGCGGGTAGGCGTCGAAATCGTGGCTCTTTGCCTGTTTAGCTGCACGCCGGATGGTGCCAGCCCTACACTCCGCGCGGACCCTACCGGCGACTACAAGCCCCAACTCCTGCCCCAGTGTTTTTCACAGAACGCATTTCAATTTCTGGCAGGGAACTAGGCTTAGGCCTGGGATGGGACCCGTTCACAACGCGATTGGGTCCCCCGCGTGGGGATTAGATTTTTGAAATTTGGGATATGTCGTTCTGAAATAAGGCTCGGCCGAGTATAGCGAACCTTGCTAAGACTGCTTGCGGAACCATGCAGCTCCTTCCTGAACCAAGCAGCTCACTTCAATTTAACGTACTCGGCTTTCGTAGCAATTAGGATGGGAATGTCAGGGTCGGCGTCCTTCCAGAGCGTGAGGAAATCCTGATACGCCGACTTGGCCTTGGCGGTGTCCCCCTGGATGGCAAAGGCGTGCGCGAGACCAAGATGCGCCAGTGCGCCGATGGGCTCGTTCTGCACAATGCCGCGATGGTCGAGGATTTTCTGGAACTCGGCAGCGGCTTCGCGGCCCTGATGGGCGGCTAGATAGGCTTCTCCGCGGACATAGACAGGATACAGGGAAGTCCAGCCGTAACTACTGTAAGTCGTCCGTCCTAGCTCATACGGAAGGGCGGCTCTGAGAGTCTCTAGGGCTTCAGAAGCATTTCCCTTGCTGACCGCAAGCTTTGCGCGGAGGGTTGGCAGGTAATTGAATTGTACGATTGTGGCTTCCGGGAACCTCTGGCCCAAATCGTCGGTAAGATTTTGCGCTAGCTTGTCGTCTCCGGCATAGGCCCACGCAAGCGCGGAAGCATACTGCAGGTCGTGGCCTGCCGGATGCTTCATTGGCAAAACGGCACGCCGTCTTGCGTCGTCTGCGTTGCCGAACAAGGCTTCCCGGAGAGCTGAAAGGGCGGAGTAGGTTGCAGCCGCTTCCTGGTATCCAGCCCGTTCGGCAGAATCCACTGCCTGACGGGAAAACTCTCGCGCCTTCCTAAGCCGCCCGGAATAGGCGGCGGTGTCGGCCTCGTTCGCCAACAAGGTGGCTTCTAGCCCCGGCTTGCCCGCCGACGCTGCCACCTGCTGCGCCATCCCTGCTGAATCGTTCTGCAAAAAGGCAATCTGATACAACGTAAGTTGGAAGTAAGAGCTTTTCAGTTTGCGTTCGAGAGCTTCCTCATATGTGGCCTTCGCCTCATCGATGCGATTCAGGGAGATGTAGTCACTTATCGGGACGTAGTACGAGGGGGAAAAGTTCGGACTCAAGCGGACGGCCTCTCTGCCGTGTTCCACCGCTTTTTCATATTGTGCTGTATCCGGGTAGATTGCCCCCGCTAGGTAAATATGCGGGAGCGCTGCGCGGGGATAAGCTTGTATCCAAAGCTGGAGGGCTTCTTCGGCCTTTTCCATGTTCCCGGTGACCACCTTATGGAAGCGAGCCGTGATGAAGTGCTTCTCAGGTTCGCTCGTTCGGTCGCGCAGTTCGTAAGCCTTGCGGGTACACTCAACATCCATACTGAGTTCACCCATATTGTTAAACGCGAGGCCCAGCCATGTGTAGGCTAGTGCGAAATTTGGGTCGAGTTCGATGGCTTGCTTATAAAACGGAACAGCCGCAGCATCCCCGGCCGTCATATGAACTTGAAAACCCGAACTGAAGGCTTTTAGGGCTTCGAGCGACGGCGTAGTGGCCTGCTCCAGAGGGGTATCAAACCTCTGCACCGTGCTCAGCGACTCTCCCAGCTTGCTTCGAATTTCCGAAGCTGTTTCTCCCAGAGCATCGAGCACATGGTTCTTGTCACTGGCCTGTCCTTCCGTGCTCGCCAAAGATTCCCCGTTTGAGCAGTTCACCGCCTTGAGGGTCAGAAGATATGGCGTGCCAATCTGCGTTATCGAACCGTCCAGAACAGCAGCGCTGCCCGTCCGCTGGCAGAGTTCCCGCGCAATCTCCGGCGTTAGCTTCGCGTCCGGCCTCTGGCCCATCATCTGCAGGGTTTGCTGGATTTGCTGGTCAGAGATAATGCTCAGGAAGGGTGACTGTTCCAGTTGAACGGAAAGTCCTTGCCGCAGCGTGCCGTCGAACACCGCGTCGCCCGTCTTATTCGTGAAATCAGCGAGGACAATGGTGTCCTTGTCCGTCAGCGCGTGCGCCTTGCGGGAGAAAAACAGCCAACCGCCCACGGCTAATCCGATGATCAGAATTGTTCCACCAGCGACGACCGCCCATCGAATGGATTTGCGGGCGGGCTTCGACTCGGCTTGCCCTATCGTGGCGGCTGAACGGGTCGTATCCGAATCTCGCTTCAGCCGCTGCAAATCCGTGCGAATTTCAGCGGCGCTCTGGCATCGCAGCTTCCGGTCTTTCTCCAGCGCCTTATTGACGATTTCTTCTAACTTTTGCGGAGCGTCGGGGTTTAGTCGAACTGGTGGCACGGGCGCTCGTTCCAGAATAGCGTTCGCGATGACACCTGAAGTCTCGCCCCGGAAAGGCAGAACCCCGGTCACCATCTCGTAGAGCACCACACCAAAGGAAAACAAGTCCGTGCGTGCATCTAGCTCTTCGCCCCGCACCTGCTCGGGCGACATGTACGAGATGGTGCCAATCGCCGTACCGAGCCGAGTGAGTTGTTCTAGTTCGCTGGCCGTGGGCATCGCCGAAACATTTAAGGCACCGCGTCCAGGTGACAGCTTCGCCAGACCAAAATCCAAAACTTTGGCGTGTCCGCGCTCGGTGACAAAAATGTTGGCAGGCTTGATGTCGCGGTGGACGATTCCTTTCGCGTGGGCGGCGTCGAGGGCGTCGGCAATCTCAATCGCCAGACCAATCAAAACATCCGTCTCAATTGGCTTTCCGCCGATACGGTGCTTCAACGTGATCCCGTCCAGGAACTCCATAACGATGAATGCTTGGCCGTTCTGCTCATCGATCTCATGAATTGTGCAGATGTTCGGATGATTCAGCGCGGAAGCAGATTTGGCCTCCCGCTGGAAGCGGCTCAGTGCCTGAGGGTCTCTGGCTAAATCATCGGGTAGGAATTTGAGGGCGACGAAGCGGCTGAGTTTGGTGTCCTCGGCTTTGTAGACGACACCCATGCCGCCGCCACCAAGTTTCTCGATGATGCGGTAATGCGAGATGGTTTGGCCAATCATGGGCGAGAACTGGCGCAATCTTAGGTTCCGCGGTCAACCAAGTCAACGCGTAGCAGTGACGCGTAGCAGTGACTCTGAAGCTAAGCGCGAGAGCTCTCTTTGGAAATCTTTCTCTCGCACCAGGATTCACGAGTTAGTTTGTACTTCTACAAATCGCAAAATAGGAGCGACAAACCATTCCCACGGAGCCGCCGCTGCTCGCCACAGAGCAAATACTACAAAGCTCGCCCCGGCTATCCAGAACGTATTATTTTTAATTCGGTCAAAAGTATCAGAGACTGGCGCTGTACAAAGCATGAAACCCCACAGCCAGTAGGCCCAATGCTGCGATACGCCGGGAAAGCCAGAGTGATAGCTCGTGAACTCCTCCGCGAATGCAGACCAGCCGAGTAAGAAATATGTTTGGCACAATAACCAGAGGAAATTGACTAGAATCATTGAATTGCTCGGCTTGGACACCGCCTCTCTGCGCGCGAAAAGAAATCCGTTCACGGGCGAAATCAGTTTTCTCCAAAGAAGATGAAAAATTAATGCGAACAAGAGCAAGCCAAAATAGAAACCCATTGTGTTAAAACCTCGCCTTGTTAGAAAGGCAACGAAAAAGTAAAACGGTAATAGCAGAACCACAGCGCTGATGAGATACGCCGCGTCACGCGGCATTCTTAGTCTCCAATAATCGCGCAGAAGCTCCCTAACTTCCCCGAACAGGCTTGTGGAAGGCTCTGCCAGAACCTTCTCGAATTCCCGCATCGCGCGTTCGATTTCTTCCTTGGTGTATTTCTTGCGTGTTGGTTGATGCTCGGTGGGACTTGTCGGTTCGTTGGGCAATTCCGGTGTCATTGCTACACCGCCCAGCGACCGAGCGTTAGCCGAAGCTAACACCAAAGCAAATAGCATAAGTGGAATACCCACCAGGATGTTGTATCTAGCTGGACTGAGCAACCCGGCAAAAACCGCAATCCCGCCTATCAGATAGAAGGCTGCACAAATCCAGCGATTTTGCGGCCTGAGATGCCGTGATAAAACGAAAAGGATAAAAGCAATCACGGCCCAAGTGAACACCGGAAGAGTGAGCGGACTGAAGGAGTAAACACCTGCAAGGGCACCAACGAACATGTTTAGCGCGAAACTAGCGGCATAAGCTGCCCCAAGCGCCAAAATAAAAGCGACTGGATTACGCCAATTCGGATGTTCGCGTTCTACCCACTTCACCAAACCGAAAAGAATCAGCCCCCCCCCACAAAAATGATTGCGCCGACTTCAAGTAGGAGAGGCATCGTCTCGAAGCCACTATTTCCATTCTCAGAGATTACACATACTAAGCTTGCCAACACTTATAGTGTGTAGACTCATCGTGGTCAAGCGCCAATCATGGCGCAGTGCCGCCCTCTGACCCACGCAGACTATTTGGGAATCGTCTCCGCGAGCTGCGATTGCAGCGGAAGTTCTCACAGGAAAAGCTAGCGGAGCTGGCCGATTTACACCGCAACTACGTGGGCGGAGTGGAGCGTGGCGAACGGAACGTAAGTCTCCTCAATATCGTAAAATTGGCACGCGGCCTAAAGGTCAGGCCCAGCGAACTCATCGAACCAATACGTTGAGCGTTGTTGACAATGCAGTATTGTTTCGTGCCGACGAATACTCGCGTACATGTTCGTTGTATCCGGCGGCGCTCTAGACTGTGGGCGATGTTGAATTAGCTCTGAAATCCGAGCGAGAGAAACAACGAGCGGCCATGTGGGAATTCACACACACAAAAGAAAAAACATGCCTGAAGAACTCGAACTATTGGAAGTAACCCTTAACCCGTGCCTTGGCAAGTAAACCGTCGAAGTGGTCAGAATCCATCCAAGGTGCCCGCTCGCCAAACTTTATTTTTGATTCCTCTAAATGCCAATAAGGCATCCATACTTTCAGGCTTTTATCATCTGTATTTTCCAAGACAATCAAAAATGGATAGAACCTAACCATTTTCCCTTCGTTTTCCCATGTCTCTGTTTCATGAAAGGCATCTAAAACCTTGAAACATTTGCCCCCGGCTCCGAAAGCAAATGGGGGAATCAACAATAGTTCATTGCTTTCTCCGCACTGGCATGTCGGAATGGACGTTGGGAAACCCAACAGTTCGTTAAATAAGAGTTCAGATGAGCGGGTTCGCTTGTCGCATCTTGAACAGTTGTAATACCGTTCGGTCGTCATTTATTCCTCGCCTGTGACGACAATTCGATTCGTTTTGAAATTTACGGCAGGCTTTAAGCTGCTAGCTGCATCCGTTTGACTTAACATTTCGTAAGTGACCACTTTAACTAGGCGGACTGGCTAATGTGGTTTATGTTGACCATATCGGTTGGCGGTCGTTGGATTTTTATAGTGACCATTTTTGTGGTGTGAGTTTGTCGCTCCCGCGTAATGACCACCGTGCGAAGTTGTGTGGTGCCCGCCACCGTAATATGGATGTGAACTACTGCCACGATGCGAGCCGCTATGCTGGGCGAATGCGGGACTGCACAAAGACATGAAGCAAAGAGCTAAGAGTAGGATGTACTTTTTCAAATTTTCACCCTCTACCATGAGCTACTGTAAAACTGGCTGCCTGTGAAATTTCGATTGGTCAAGTGTTACGTTTCCTTGAATGAAAGCTGTAACGGGCGTTCCCTTCGGAATTAATCGTGTCCTTTCCGTGTACTAGCAAGAACAACGCAGAACCTCCAAACGTGAATAGCGCGGTTACGGCCATAGCGCCGACCATTTTGCCAGTATTGCTTCCCCCTTGGGACTGCTTAACAGCCCGAAGCAAAACCTTTTCGCCGTCCGCCAATCGAACTTTATCTATATTCATATTTACGTGACCTGCACGGCCCATTCGACGTTTATGCTCAGCATCAGTAACAGTCGCCCACGCGGTCGAGCCCCGAGGTATGACGATGTAGCCATTCACAATGACTTCATCAGCAACTTCAAATTCGACTGTTTGCCCCGTCACCGCATCCGCCGACGAAACATTTTCGTCGAGCACAATATGAACGGGTGTTCCATCCTCAAGTAAGAATCCCTTGGGTATCTCCCCATTGGCAACCGGCGGGGTCACCTCCGAGGATGGCGTCGCCACTGTTCCGGCAGATTTCGGTGGTGTGGGCGCAGGCAAAGTCGGAGACGATGCGATAGCAGATGTCGAAGCTGCGGGTTTACAAGCCTTGCCAAGAACTGCGGTTTCGTTGGGGCCTAACGTGCTTCCCGTGGTCTTCATATCTCTACATTCTAAGTTTTGCGGGGTTTGTTGTTCCTGCTGGGGCGAAGCAATAAGGAGTGTCGCCATGAGGATGACGAATATCGGTGAATTCAAAAGACCCTCCAGTCTGGGTTGGGGGGACTCAGATTGTGCTGAGAGTAAACTATCGGATAACGTATATGTCAAGTCTATATGATTCACTTCTGCCCCGTACCGAAAGAAGGTCAAAACCGCTAGGCAATTTGGTTCGTGGTAAATCTTTCAACAGGATTTTCAAAATTCAGAATTCTCTCGGAAAGAGAATAGAGGCTGTGCCGCTAGGGATCTGGCCACGCTCTTTGTACTATGGCAAAAAGAAATGCGGCGGTCAGGCCAAAGAGAATCCGACCGTTCAACGCTTCCAGGGCACCCAGCATCTGCCAGTGTGGCGCTAGTCATTCAAAGCCACTTTAACAGCATCACCCACGTCGGCCAGTTTTCGCATTCCTCGGGCTAAGTCCCGATTAGAATCCAGCGATTTGCGACCGCGAATGCCAGAAAGTTTCCGGAGGTTAGACCCGCCAGGACCGACGCGTGGACTTCGGATAATTTCAGACAGCGATAGGCAATTTATATCAGGCTACTTGCCGGGTTGCACTGCCTTGCTGTCAAACACGCGATCAATCCTGACAAACCACACACACTCGCTCTTCGCACTGCATGTGTATTGATGCTTCTCATTGCTTGGAACTTGGGCGTAACCGCCTGGTCCGAGAATTGCCGGCGGCATGCTGAACATCTCGACTTTCAATTCGCCTTTAATCACGATCAACTCTTCGACCGCCGTATGAAAATGCCACGCGTAGATGCAGCCCTTCTCCATCTTGACCAACACGGCCGAAGGGCCAGTGGAAGGATCCCCCGCTTCGACAGCTGTACTAAGACATGGCAGGTCTGAATGTGAAGCAAAATTTGCGTTCTGCAAAGGGTGAATGATGGCCTCGCGCGGCGAATCGGAGGAGGCGGACGAAGCGATGATAACCAACAGTACGCTAACAAAAATCGCACGCAAAATGACTCGCCAGATACGGTCGCGACCTTTCCTTGTCGACTTCATGATGAGCTCCGCTGCGGCCCCTGCTCCCGCTCTGGACCGTCGACGAGAGAATAACAGAATTTCTCCGCGTCGGATTAGGATGCGTTTTGGCCGTGCGAGCACCCTCGGCTATTTGTCGAACAAAATCTTCGTGGGAGAGCTTCAACGAGCCATCGATCTTCTGCCCTCTACCGTACAAAGCGAATGTTAATCGCATCCCCTGGCGATTGATTCCTGTGCGACAATCCAGTTGAACTGGGTAGCTCGCGGATACATTCATATTCAGTGAAATACTGTCCGACCTCTGATTGATTGCGTTACTGCTTCTTAACGTCCACCGCGGGAGGGTTCGGATCGTTCTGGCCTAAACGATTGCCACTCGCGAATTTGGTCGGACACCTCACTCTTCTCTCTCTCGTCTGTGGCATCTTCCCACCGACGCCGAAGCTCTTCGAGTCGAGCATCGACAAATCCGGCTCGTCCCGATTTGTTCTGTATTTTGTCGCGCTTACCGTATCCCATATTCAGTGTTCCTCTTTTGATTTTAAGATATCGTTAATTCCGACTGCCGCAAATTCTTTGGTTTCATTGAAACAGGTTCCAAGCAGAAAATTCATTTTACATTACAACGCCCATTGAAAGAATCGCACGTTGCAAACCTCACATCGAAATGGAACTATCATCAGGAATTTTAACAAGCGTTCACCGACTCCGTGGCGACGCGACCTGGACACTTCTCTGCTTCCACACTTAGGGCATGGTCGTTCGATTTTCTCGTCCATTTTCGTTTCTCCTAAATTCAACCCAGCCTATGCTGTGCCCCGTGCGGACTCACTACATGTCTACGAATCTCCGGTCTCCGAAAAGTCCAGGTTCGCTCTGCCGCTCGATTGGCGAAAGTTTCCGGTGAACCAACATTAGCTGACTCAGGAAATAGGTAGAGCGATGCCCATTCTGGCAACTGGCCGGATAGGTTGTTTTGGGAGCGAAGATCTCCTCTTGCCGGCGCGTGTCCAGGCCAATTATCGCAGCTACTGCAAGTTCTTCGCACAGGTCACATCTAAAGCTAAGATAGTACGTTGCCATGCTACTTTGCCTCTGCAACGCGCGCGTGTCTTACGAGAAGCTGTCGAGCCAGGAAATAGAGTTCCAGTGTCTGGCTAACTCTTCCGGTCACGCCTGGGTTCACCGACCGCCTCGCCTTCCAGTTTCAACACACCCAAAGCCGTTAGCGCGTGTAGCATATCCGAGCGCTCGGCTCCGGAAATATGTTGGTGATCGGAAAAGACGTGCGCGTTGATTGCAAGTTCCGCTGCTATAGCACGAGCCTCAATTTTCTCTGGATCGACCTCAAAAACAGCAGTTTGGTACAAAGTCCGCCATTGACTGTCAGCCATCCCTGGGAAGCTCCTTGATTCGGGGTTTCAAAAGTTACACTTTGTCCTGCCAATGAAATACACCCTCTGGTTGAGGAGCTTTAGATTGGAGAGCAGGTTTGTTGCCGGATGCCACTCTGGCGGTCCCGGAGAGTGTTGCGAGGTGTTCCGCTTCGCTGATAATTAGATAACCTTCCTTGTCGATCTGGATGCGCGATGAAATCCGTTCGTGGACCGTCGCATCAAGCAGCGACTGTTTCACCTGTTCTAGCTCGACGCCTGCGATCTCCAGCACCTCGTTTTCTTTCGGCTTCTCTTTGACCGTGTAAGGCATCCTAATGTCGCTCTTCACGATTTCTTTCTCTCCCGAGCCCTCCACCAGAATGGGAGTGTGCGGACCGGTCACATCTACTGTCATTTCCTTTACCTCCGTTGAAGCTCTCTGTAAATTCTGTTTCTTTCCTCTCCGACTCGATTCTAAGGGAAGCGCATTCAGCTCCGTCTAATCGCGACGTCCTTGGCAAACAAAAGGAACACGTCTTCCTGGATGTGACGGGAATGGGCGCAGACAGTCGCATAAGGAAATCCTAGAAATCGTTTCTTCTCAACATGCATAATTTCCAGACTATTGAAATTCTCTAATCTTAGATTCATAAGCAGTCGCTTCACCGTTCTGCGCACATTGTCTCTTACGCCAAAACCGATGACCGTTCTTTTGATCTCACCTGCTAAGCAGAAAAAGTTCCATCCAGCTTCGTGGATTTTCCGATCCAATCCGCTCCCATCAAGGTTCTTCACTAATCTCCAACCCTTCGCACACGGTTCACTTTCGAGCTGCAGCCCGTCTGGCAACAGCGTTCCGTCCTTAATCAAGACGGTTCCGGTTTTGATTGTCTCTGGCAATTGATCTCCTCGGCGCCATTTAGTGAGGGCGCTCTCGATGCCGAAAGAAAATGATCTGAGCGATCTGCTTGCGCGGCTCCGGGGTAACCTAGCAAGGGTTTTTTCAAAGTGCGCAGCCCGAATGGCGCATCTGAGATCGATTCTCGCTCGTGACAAGAATCGGAATCATCAGCAAGCTCCCAGATTCGAGTGAAGATAGCAGTTTCCGCCTCACGAATTCGCTGAGGGAGTTTCGCCGAATCGCATTCGAGAAGAGCGGCTGTGTATATCCTGTACCATCCTGTTTGGTTCATATGCGAAAATGCTGTGGGTCCTACGCACAGCGGCGAGTGCTGTCCGATTTCGCAGGGAGCCGTGGGTAGAAGAAATGCTCACGGCAGGATGCTAGTGAGACACTACGACCGTACGCGTTCCTACGTGAAATAGCTACGACAAACGACAACTATCGTCTGAGAAAGGGCGATTCCCGCAACATGGGCAAGCTCCGAAACACTTTCCTAGTTCCGATTAACGCTTATCCGACATCATGTTGGGGTACTAGGACGGGACTTGATTGCGCTTATCCGACTTATCACGGAAGCGGAATCACTTCCGAGTTGCCGTGACTCGGGCCGAAATGAAGACAACAAATCCGGTCGTGAGCGCAAAAGCCGATGTTGACGAACTATCGCCATTGCACCCATTCTCATATGAATCTTACAAGGGAGGGCGCACATGCGCTCGACAAAAAACCCAGGGCGTATCGCCGGATTCTTGTACTTACTCCTTGTCATCGCCGCCCCCTTCCGCCTCATCTATATTCCCAGCACTCTGTTCGTGCGTGGGGACGCGACCGCGACGGTTCACAAGATTGCCGTGCACCAGACCCTCTTCCGTCTCGGCATCGTCACCGACCTGTTCTCCGGGACCATCTTGATCCTCCTCGTGCTGGCTCTTTACCGGTTGTTCAAGGGAGTGGACCAGAAGCACGCCGTGCTGATGGTGATCCTCGGGGGTGTGATGCCAGCCAGCATCGACTTCTTTAACGTGCTGAACGATGCGGCTGTCCTGATACTCGTGCGCGGCGCCGATTACTTGTCCGTATTCGAAAAATCTCAGCGCGACGCCCTAGCCATGCTGTTCCTTAGTCTGCATCATCAGGAGATCGTTGCCGCCGAGATCCTTTGGGGTCTATGGCTTTTCCCCTTAGCAATCCTTGTGTACAGGTCGCGCTTCTTGCCTCGCTTCCTGGGCGTCTGGCTGATCATCAACGGATTTGCCTATTTGGCCATGAGCTTTACGGGATTACTGTTACCGCAATATGAGGATGTGGTTTCTAAGATCACCTTCCCCGCCCAACTCGGAGAGATCGCAATCATGCTGTGGCTGCTGATCAAGGGTGCCAAGCCGCAATCACCGGACACCGCACCCTTATCATCGTCGGCTCGTTAAGCGGTATTACTGGTAGGCCTCAGTCCCGATTAACGTTCTGACGCAGTTAAGTGCTACTTCAATTTCCGATCATAGTGTGTGATTTTTATGCACCAAAGTAGTGCAAATTGTTCCTGAACCAATCAGCGCGTCGAGAACACGATCAGGATAACCGCACCAATAATAGTGAGCACCAGCACGATTCGTAGCGCACGAGAGATGTGTTCCCATGTCTTGCGCCGATTGGGCGTCGAGTGCGGTTCAGGTGGGACGATTTCGCGAGTCGTAATCCACCTCCGAGCGTGGCGGAAATGAGGTCAAGTGCTCTCATTTCGGAACCGGTATTAACTCATCGTTCCATTAACGGGCAAAACTAGACCGGCCAATCCATCTAGACGCTAGAATACTAGATGTAATTCTTCCCAAAATCGCCGGACCCATTTTGCGTTTGCACACTTCTTTATCGCGAAATCCGGCCCCGCACCAGGGTGACCAAATGATGCAATGGAAGATGGAAAGGCACTTGATTGGATGGGGCTTCGTTGTCGCCGCGATAATTCTTGTGTTCGCTGGCTGGGAATCCTACCGAAATACGACACGATTCGCCGAAGCCGCCCAATGGCAAAAGCACTCCTACGAGGTATTGCGAACACTCGATGAGACGGAAGCGCGGCTTGTCGACGCAGAAACGGGACAGAGAGGCTATCTTCTCACTGGAGATGACGCCTACCTCGATACCTACCGTGCCTCAATCAAAAACCTCGACCAGGTAACCGGCCATCTGAAGGATCTCACCTCCGACAATCCGAATCAGCAGAAGCGAATCCAAGCTTTGGAGCCGCTCATAGAGCAGAAGTTGGCAGAACTCCAAAGGACAATCGACCTGCGCAGACAGGGAGCAGTTGCGTCCGCAAACCAAATAGTTTTGCAGGGCTCCGGTAAGCAATGGATGGACCAGATCCGTTCCCAAGTTGCAGAAATGGCGGACGAGGAGAATGATTTGCTGGGCCTTCGGACGCAGGGAACGCAGGAGAGCATAGCGAGGTCAACGACTGCGATCACCGTGGGCACCCTGGTAAGCATTTTGCTCCTGCTGTTGTGCTTCGGACTACTCAGTCGCGAGCTGTCCGAACGCAACCGAGTACAAGCCGCTCTGACAAAAAGTGAAAAGTGGTTGTCAACCACTCTCGGAAGTATCGGTGACGCGGTAATCGCGACCGATATGAATGGTGCCGTTACCTTTATGAATTACGTCGCTCAGTCACTTACGGGTTGGGACCTGGAAGAAGCCCGGTGCAAGTCCATAGACCTGGTACTCAATATCGTAAACGAGGAGACACGCCAACCCGTCGAGAACCCGGTCAAGAAAGTTTTCCGCGAAGGCAAAGTAGTTGGTCTAGCCGACCACACGCGGTTGATTTCTAAGAAAGGGAAAGAATTTGACATCGAAGATAGCGCGGCTCCCATTACAACGGCTGCGGGAGAAAACCTTGGGGTGGTATTGGTTTTCCGGGACATCACCGAGCTCAAGAAGGCTCGCGAAGAACTAGAGGGGGTTTTCACGCTTTCGATCGACATGATATGCATAGCCGGTTACGACGGATACTTTAAACGCCTTAATCCCGCGTGGGAGAAAACACTCGGCTTCAGTACGGAAGAGTTGATGGCGAGACCATACTCGGAGTTGGTGCACCCAGAAGACCGAGAAGCCACTATTCAGAGAGCCGAAAACTTCAAGACGAACGGGAACATTGTTGCTTTTACAAACAGGTATCTTTGCAAAGACGGCTCATACAAATGGTTGATGTGGAACGCAACGCCTTTCGCCGAGCAGCGACGAATTTATGCAGTGGCGCGCGATATTACCGAATTTAAGCAGATGCAGGAAGGCCTGGTACTTGCCAAGGAAGAAGCTGAACGCTCGAACAAGTTTAAGGATCAGTTCCTCTCGACCATGAGCCACGAGTTGCGAACTCCGCTGAATGCCGTGATGGGTTTTTCCGACATGTTAAGCGAGGAGCGTTACGGTCCTTTGAACGACCGGCAACGGCGCTATGTAACCCACATTAATACTGGAGGCCGGCATCTTCTTCGGTTAATAAATGACATTTTGGATCTGTCCAAGATCGAGGCCGGGCGTCTTCAGTTAGCGATAGAAAGTGTGCCGATAAAGCCATCATTTGCCGAAGTTTTCGACTGTTTGCGTCCGCTGGCCGACAAAAAGTCTCAGACTTTGGTGGTGCAATCCTTACCGAACCTATATGTTCGAGCCGATGCCACGCGGCTCAGACAAGTGTTGATGAACCTAGTTGGAAATGCCATCAAGTTCACTCCTGAAGGGGGAAAGATTGAACTCGCAGCGCAACAACTCGGAGAGGTCGTCCGCGTCGAAGTCCGCGACTCGGGTCCAGGTATTCCCGAGGGTGAGCAACAGCGCATCTTTGAAGCTTTCCATCGGTTGCAGCAATCTGACAAGACGTCGGAAGGCACCGGTTTGGGCCTAGCCATCACCCGTCGGTTAGTCGAATTGCATGGCGGTCGCCTCGGGCTTGAAAGCATACTGGGCTCGGGAAGTTGCTTCTACTTCACGCTACCGATCACCGCGACGGTACAGAGAGAAGAAGTTCACAAGCTGCCCGAGTCAGGACTCAACCCAAGTGGATCGCCGCGTATCCTCGTCATCGAAGATGAATCGGCGGCAGCGCAACTCCTGCATTCGCAGCTGGTCTCTTCAGGTTACGAAGTACTGTTGTGCGATAACCGAGGGCGCGCTGTGGAAATGGCAGTCGAACTGCGACCCGACGCCATCACGCTCGATATCATGATGAAACCCGTCAATGGTTGGGAACTCTTGTCCGAGTTGAAAAGTGACGTTCGCACGGCCAAGATTCCGGTAATTATTGTTACAGCTGTTGATCAGCCAGGAACGGGAGCGCTGCTCGGCGCGGATGAATACATCGTGAAACCCGTCGAGAAGGTAACGCTGTTGGCCGCGGTGGAGCGCTGCCTGAATCTTCGTGGAAAGATTGGGAGAGGGAGGCCGATCCTGGTAGTCGAAGATGATGCGGCAACGCGCGAGTTCATCGCCGAACTGCTATCCAAGCACAGATATGTCGTGACCACAGCGGCTGACGGCTTCGAAGCCCGTGCCCAAGTGGCGGCTTCTTTGCCGGAACTCGTAATTCTCGATCTGATTATGCCGAATTTGAGCGGGTTCCAGTTGCTTGCGGAATGGCGGGGAGATTCTCGTACAGCCGATCTACCCGTCTTCGTGCTGACGAGCAAGGATCTGACCCCGGCGGAAAAGGAATACCTCCGGACGAACACAGGAGCATTTTTTTGTAAACAAGAACGGTGGCAGGATGCGCTGATCAGGCAGCTACAGCGAGCGGTCCCGCCGGTCCTCGCAGGCAAATCATGAAGCATCGTATTCTGGTAGTTGAGGACAACCAGCCCAATCGCGAACTTCTTTGCGACTGGCTGGAGTCAGAAGGTTTTGATGTGGTAGCGGCTGAGAACTTGGAGCAAGCCCTTTCCGCTTTCAAGAATCAGCCGCCTGATGCCGTACTCCTCGACGTGCAACTCGGCTCAGAGGATGGTCTATCCTTGGCCGCGTGGATACGCAAAGAGCCGACGCTGCGGACTACTCCGGTGATCGCGGTGACAGCACACGCGATGTTGACGGATCAGGAGCGAGTCATGCAGGCTGGCTGCCATGGATGCATTTCTAAGCCCATCGACTTTAAGCTGCTGAATGAACAACTCCAGCGGTGGTTAGTTTACTCCGTGAACATGCGGTCTAGCTCTTGAATGAGTGATCTTTTATGAGAAATCAGCATGCAAAGTAAAATCTTAATAGTGGACGACGATCCAACAGTATGCGAGATGATTCAGGACGTCTTGAATGCTGCAGATATCGAGACCCTCACAGACACGAGCAGCCAGCAGGCGGTCACCCGTCTTGAGTTGGAGAAATTCCAAGCTGTATTCCTCGACATGAACATGCCGTCGCCCGACGGCCTGGAACTCACTCGGTGGATTCGCGCGTCAGGTTTAAACCGAACCACACCGATCGTTATGATTACAGGCGAGGATGACCGGACCATTCTGGCGCGTGCCTTCGAGGCCGGGGCGAGTTTCTTCTTGTTCAAACCCATTGACCGGCATCGCATGCTACGCCTGATCCGCGTTGCCGAGGGTCCTATGCAGCGCGAGGCGCGTCGCTACCAACGCGTTAAAGTAAGTTGCAAAGTCTCTATCGAGTTAAATCAAGAGCAAGTGAGTGGCATAGCTCTGGATTTGAGTCTCGGCGGAATGTTCGTCCAAGCGTCACGAACGCTCCCCATGGGTTCGATCGTTCTTGTTCGCTTGGAACTCGGGCCAGGAGCGCCTCCTCTGAACTTAGCAGCCCGTGTCGTCCGGTCGTCCGCGAATAACAGTATGGGCCTTCAATTGGAAAATAACGGCCCAGAGCAGAACAAGAAATTGCAGGAATACCTCCTGCCGCTGGTATTGGCGAGGACCAGTTAGAGCAGGTAGGAAAATCGAGGGTGACCGGATTGCCAGATCGTCCAGCTTGTCTGTGACTATGCGTTGTTAGCTTTTGCCTTAAAATGCTGATCCACATTTTCTTTCTCAGACTTTCGATCACTAACAACATAGTGATGAGCCGCCCGTTGATGTTCGAGCAATTCGCGCTCAGAACCGTATGACGCACCGCACTGATTGCATTTAAACGCATCCGCTATCGATTGAGTCATTTTCGCATCCTCCCCATGAACCTTGCTGGGCAAGACACCCTTAGTGTAGTCTCGGCGAATGGAAATCGGGTAAAAATTGCGTGAATTACGCGAATAGAAGCGCCTATCTCACGGTGACATCCAATACAAGACGGGTCTTCTTCGCCGCTATGTCAGCCGGGTTGAAAATGGTTTCCCAGTTCCCAACGTCGAAAAACAGAACATTCCCTGAAGAGTTACAAAAGCCAATGAAAATGGGCCAAGTGCTTTAAGCACCTCAAGAGTACTTAAGGACATAAAGGTTGACAAAGTTTCTGCGTGAACGATAATCCTCTGCGTGGAGTAAAAATCTTGACGGAGGCACTCAGAAAATTCCGGTAGGTTTGCTCGCAGCGTGGAGATCGCACAACCTCTGCGTTCGAGAGCGTGCCGTTTATCGCGACTCTGCTGTCTAGGATCTTCGTCAGAGAAACCATACGATCGAGTGGAATGAAAAATTACCTACTGGGCTAGAACATTTACGTCCTCCGCCGGAGTAGCCTGGCACGGTTTACAGCGCGCAACTTCTCCCGAAGAACTCTTACAGAGTGTTAGGTTTTAGGGTGCTTCAAGTGCCTTTTGATCCGGGTTTTTACCCACCCGCCAAGTGCGGCATAATCGCGCTGGCTTAACACTCGCGCTTCTTCACTAGTTTCGCCAATTTTTAGCAGTAATTCCTGCCTCTGCTTACTGTCTAGCCCGTTATAGTGCTGTTGTGCCGGCATGTTTCTCCATTATTACTTCATAACTCGCTTACCGGACTTGTAGTTTTACATGCCCGTTTCATTCAGCTTACCAAGACTCATCCCGTATGCGCAGGAAGCCGCAACGCGAAGGCGGGCGAGTAGTCGTCTACGTCCGTGCGCGTTGCTGCCCTCACCTGCATGAGAGTTTGGTGTGAGATAGTTTCGTTTTCAGCATGGCTCATAATGTCACCAATGACCGGCTAGAGTCTGGTCCTTCTGGAATGCATGTTCCAAGTTTCACGCGCAATTATGATTGCTAACCGGCTGTCGCCTGATTGAAGCATTAATTCGGAGCGTGGGAATGGAACGGAAAGCATGAGCCCCTCGCCAAGTCGAGAGGCCCATGTTCAATGACTATAGCGCTGTAACGTTTGCCGCCTGTAAACCCTTGGGGCCTTTTGTAACCTCGAATTCAACCGCCTGTCCCTCGTTAAGAGACTTGTATCCGTCTCCTTGGATGGCCGAGAAATGACAGAAAACATCCTCGCCGGACTGGCGTTGGATGAATCCAAATCCTTTGCTGGCATTGAACCACTTTACTGTTCCTTGTTCTCTCATCGATTTACTTCCTTCGTCTTTTTAAGCTATTTGTACGTCTCGACCGCCTCCAGGAGATTAAAGCTGCAAGTTTGAACCTGCCCTTTGATCGATTCTTAAAGGTTCACAAGAGCGACAAACGCGTGGCCATTGTAACATGCCCACTCCGACGTGATTTATCATTACTACGATAGACCACTTCAGCCGGAGTACCGCCTCTCCGCTCAAGCCTTTTTGTAAACCCTCCCATCGTGACGGTGTGCTCAACCTGCGCATTCTTTAAGGAGACTCTTACTGTGTTCTCTCCTTGGGAAAGTGGGGACGCAGAGCGGCGGCGAGGATGCTGTCGAGCATCCGGTCGGGCAGGATCGCGAGCAGGGGCAGCAGTGCGGCCTTGCGACCAACGGTGTAGCGAGTACGAGGCCGCTTGCTGGTGATCGCGTCCGCGATGACTCGACCTGCCTCCTCGGCAGGCACTCCCTTGGGGATAGCCGCCTCGGCCTGCGAGATGATTGAATGCATGAGCGTGGCGTAGCGACCACGCTGCTCAGTGGTCATTCCGCTGATGATGCGCTCGCCAGTGACAGCGACCCGCCCGAGCATTTCGGTCGTGACGGCAGCCGGTTCGACCACAATGACCTTCACTCCAAGCGGCTCGACCTCTCGGCGCAATGCATCGCTGACCGCTTCGAGCGCGAACTTCGTGCCTGCGTAAGGACCATAGGTGGCCATCGCGATCTTGCCGCCCACGGAGCTGATGTTGACCACGCGACCCTTGTTGCGGATCAAGGGCGGCAGGAGTGTCTGGATAACGGCGATGTGGCCGAAGAGGTTGACCTCGAACAGGCGTCGCCACTCGTCGATCGCGAAGACCTCGACCGGTGCGTTGACCCCAATGCCGGCGTTGTTCACCAGCGCCCGCACTGCCCGGCCCTGCGGATCCTCGTGCACCCGAGTAGCTAGCGCCCGGATGTGGTCCTGGTTGGTTATGTCGATGATGAGCGGCTCTATGCCCGGCACCCGGATTGCGTCGGCGTCCTGGTCGCGCCGGACGCCCGCAAGGACGTGGAACCCCCGCCGGGCCAGTTCGCGCGCGGTCGCCGCACCGATGCCGCTAGACGCACCAGTGATTATGACGATCTCTTGGATTTCAGGTGAAGTTGTCATGACTGCAGTCCTTTCTTTGTAGAGCTAGGAGCGAAGCGCGCTGCGAGAAGCTTCGTTCGTCCCTCTAGCACCTCCATCGAAGGCTTGTCCGCGAACAAGCCGTCCAACGCGAGGAGGAAGACCTCTGTGCTCGCTTCGTCGCCCAGGATGGCAGCGACGCATTCGTACACGACCTTGCGGTAGAGCGCCTCACTCTGGGGGTCGATCAGCTCACAGGTCTCCAAGAACTCGCTCCCCATGGGCGTGCCGACCATTTCGGCCCAGGGCTCCAGCGCCATCAACCGGCACACGCTGAGCAAGCGCTCGTAGGGGCTGGCAGGCCCCTTTGCCGCCAGCTTCGCAGCAGGGTGCCGGGAAACCAGCCAGTCCACAAAGACGGCCTGATAGATCTCCTGCTTGTCCTTGAAGATCCGGTAGAGCAGTGTCCGCGAGAGGTTGGCGCGTTTGGCGATGTCCTCGAACGCCGTCTTCGCAAAGCCGAAGTTCAGGAAGCACCAGCGCGCGGCGGTCAGTATCTTCGCCCGGCGGACGGCAGCCTCATTGTCCGTTATCATTTTCGGCATGTGGACAGTGTGACAGAAGAGACATCTATTGTCAATATGTATTGAAAGTAAACCCCGCCCTTCGGCATGGCGGCAATCGTGACTATTACACGCAAGCCGTCGACGCTATCCAAATGCCGCCCTTCGAAGCCTTTCGCGATGCCGAGAGCGACTACGCCACCCTCGCCGATAGAGACTCACGCACTGGACAGAGCGCCCGCAACGCCCTGTGCCGCGACTTGGGGCGTAAGATCTGGGTGATGCCGGTTAGGCCGCCGAAGAGCTTGTCGCCGAATTGGGTAGCGCGTTCATCTGCGGCGACCTCAATCTGGCACGGGAAACACCGGAAGAAAGTGCGCCTACATCGCCTCATGTCGTAGAGACTTTCGCAGCGAGCACATAAGTCCCCATAAAACGCGCTGGTGTCTACATATCGCGTCACCTCCCGAGTGGCCCGCGATTCTCGAAGTGTCAGCCCCTCTTCCGCCGTCGGATAAATGCTAACAAACACAGTCTGATGTTTTTGAAAATCGTTTAGAATCTGTGCGTCGCTTCCGTTTGGAAACGACAGGAAAGAATGATGCAACTAGGATTCATCGGAACTGGCGAAATCACATTATCCATCGTCACTGGCTTGAGTTCGTCCGGCGTCGCCCCCCACTCCATCTGGTTGTCTCCTCGCAATTCTGCTGTCGCTCATGGGCTTGCGAATCGTTTCCATGGAATATCCGTCGCGTCCTGTAACCAGGAAGTTCTCGACCATTCCGCCACAATCGTGATCGCTGTGAGGCCTTCAGCTGCGCGAGATGTTCTTTCGGAATTGGCTTTCCGTCCCGATCATCGGGTTATCAGCCTTGTCGCGACGCTCTCGCTGCGGAGCTTGTCTGCACTCGTGGCGCCTGCTGTGCGAATCGCAAGGGCCGTACCGTTGCCGTCAGCGGCAAAACAATTGAGCCCCACGGCGATCTATCCCCCCGATCCGATGGCCTTTGAACTCTTCGCTGGCGTTGGAACTGTTTTTCCAGTTGAAAGGGAAAACGAGTTCGATGCAATTTGCGCCACGACTGCGACCATTGCGTCCTATTTCGCATTTAATGAAACGATTGCGTCTTGGCTGGAGGAGCAAGGTGTTCCAGCATCGCAAGCCAGAGACTACATTGCACGACTCTTTTTAGGGGTAACGACTGGCGCTGTCGACGCGCCCAAGCGCAGTTTCCAATCGCTGGCCGCTACACACGCGACAGCTGGCGGCATAAATGAGCAATTTCTCAAACACTTGGTTGAACGGGGCCTCCTGACGAGAATCTCGGAGGCTCTGGACGCGGTTCTGCACCGAATCGGGGCGGAATCATAGACTGTGATTTCGGAGAACTCTTTAGCTGCATGGGCGCCAGCAGGTGTTCAGATCGGCCGCCTGTTAGGGTATGGGTGGTGGACTAACCGGAATGCCTCCGGGTTGGCAGATTACTCCCGATAAAAAACGCGCTTCTGGTCAGCGCATCGTTCAGCCGGAAATCGGGAAGCAGCTCTTAAGATGATGCCACGCTCCTTACTACGTTTGGCAATACTCAGCGTCTTCAGCTAGGGTTCCAATAACGTCTTGATATGCGACACGATCTCGCGAGCGGTGTTCTGGTTCATCTTTTGCAACACCGTCTCGCTCGCAAAGCGCGCCAGTTGTTGCTGAGGCACTTCGTATTCCACTTCCAACGAGAGCTTCGTGTTCGCACCGTCGGGCTCGCAGCGGTAAGTCCAAGTGCTCTTGTTGCCCGTGAGAGTTTTGAATTGATACTTCTTCGGCGCCTCCGAGGCTGTGCACTCAGAATGACCGCTAATGACAAGCCCGAGCCAATTGAATTCGTAGTCCCAGGATCGCTTGTCAGGAGAAATATTATTGATGCGGCTTAAGCCGGGAACAAACATCACGGCTCGTTGAGGCTCGACAAACATTTGAAATACCTTCTCAGCCGGGGCCGCGACCAACGCGCTCTCGGTAACTTTGGGCATTTTCTTTTGTCCTCCATTCCTCAATCAGAGTATCGGGCCGATTTCAGCAGTGCAGCTGCGAGCAGGTGGCGTTTCTTCTCCGAAAACGCACTCATATCCAAGAGGATGATAGTCCAGAACGCCGTTCGCTGCCAAGCGATCTGCCCAGCGCCATCGGCGAAGCTGATTCGCTGCCGATCAACCTTCGAAGTTTCCATCAGCAGATCGAGCGCGTTGCAAAACACCACTGCCCAATCGCGTTCCCGCCGATGAATGGCAAACCAGACTTGCCGCAACCTGCGATCCGTATCGCGGGAGTATACCCGTGCAATAAAGGTGCGGCGCAGGTCAATGATTCGAATCCGTATGCTCATTTTCTCGCGACAAGAATGCTTTGAATGCCCAATTCATCGTTGCGGGCGCGCACTTCCCGAAAGCCCGCCGCGCGCGCCAGCTCCGCCAGGCTCTCGGCTTTCCGGTAGTTCACACGAAGTTCAGCGATCTTCAGCAAATACTCGGAAATCAAGCGGCGCTCCATGCCGCTGCTCAAGAACACGCCGCCTGGACGGAGCGTTGCAAAAACTCGGCCATAAAGGATGCTAAGCTTTTCATCATCCAGAAATTCCGCCAATCCGGTGGAACTGATAAAATCGGCCGCAGCAGGATAACTGCTACCGCAGAGCGCGTCTCCCTCACGAATATGGAAATTCTTCAATCCATTTTCCTCCGCGAAGCGTTTTGCCTTGCGCAGGACCTCGGGGTCGAGATCGAGTCCGTGAAACGTTACCTTGCACAAGTCGGCTCCCCGTTGGCGTGCAATAGCTGCTCCTTCCACCAGGTCGCGAGGAATTCCACAGGGGACGCTTAAGATGGATAGTTCCACACCGCTGCGCTGGCAAAGAAAATGCGCCAGTTCGTCGCGGGAGGCGAGAAAGCGGTTCCGGAAGGAACGAACCGCAGGCATCGCGAGCAAGCGCGCATCCACCCAGCGACCCAGAGCATTTCTTCCCGAAGCGACGTTGCGATAAATGTGATCCGCGAACGAATAGCTTCCCGAGTTCTCGAACCCCTCGCGCGCGAGATCACTTCCCTGTAACAAATAATAGAGCGGGAGGCCTGCAATGTGCCCGCGTTTGAGTAGGGAGAGGGGAATCGACTGCGACCTGCGCGTACGGTTGTAGAATTGGGCCACTTCATCCTCAAATTCGCAAGAAGACAGCGATCATTTCCTTCATGATTTCGGGCGTTCCAGCGGCGATGGTGAGAGCGCGAGCATCTCGATAAAAGCGGCTGCACCAATGCTGATCCATATAGCCAACTCCACCGTGCAGCTGCACACAACTCTCCACCACGGATTGGGCGGTTTGGTAGCTGAAAAGTTTTATCATGCAGATTTCTTTGGTGACATTCTCTCCCTGCAACCAGCCACGAAACGCGTGGTAGTTGAGCTGTCTGGCTGCTTGCAAGCGGGTGTGCATGTCGGCAACCTGGTGGCGGATGGCCTGGAAGCGGTTGAGCGTGGTGCCGAATGCGGATCGGCCTTGCAAGTATCGAAGAGTTTTGTCGAGAGAGTATTGGGCCCAGGAAACGCAAGCCAGACCGCCGAATAGACGTTCCCGGTTCAGTCCGCTCTGAACGTACGCAAAAGCCTGCCCTCGTTCACCCAGCATGCTGTTCGCCGGAATTTCACAATTCGTCAGTATGATCTCTCCGGCGGCGGAGGTGTCTAACCCGAGCATCGAGAGCCGCTTGATTGAGACACTGTTGCTGCTGACGGGAATCAGAAACAAGCTCATCCCCTGCAGGCCCTGAACAGGGTCCGTGCGCGCGGCCAGAATCAGGAAGTCGGCGATTGCCGCATTTGTGATGTAGGTCTTGGTGCCGTTGAGCCGCCACCCGGCTCGCGTTTCTTGTGCTTTTGTTTGCAGCGCGGCAAAGTCCGACCCCGCGGAAGGCTCAGAGACTGCGACCGCCCCTAATTTCTCGCCACGCAGAAGTGGGGAAAGGAATTTTTTCTTCTGCGCGGCGCTCCCCAGTTCCTCCAGCATCGGAGCGACGAGGTTTGCTTGAACAAACACGCTCAGCGCAAAACCCAGGGATTCGCATTTCGGAAGCTCTTCGGCGATAATTCCATTCCGTTCGCGATCCAGCGAGATCAGCTTCTGTCGTGCACACTCGCGAAAAATGGAGATCGGAAACTGTCTTTGCTTTTCCCATTTTTCGCTTAGAGGCCGAAGTCCGTGTTCGACGAAGGACCGGACATGCGCCCGAAAGGCGTGGTGTTGAGGTAGAAAGTCATGCAACATGCTCAAGGCGCAGCCGCCAGCGCTTGATTCACAGCTTCAATCACTTCCTGCACGGTTCGCAACTTCCACATAGCGGCCTCATTGAGTTCGATCTTGAAGGCCTCCTCGAGCGACAGCACGCATTCGATTTGTTCCAGCGAGTCCATGCCCAGCTCAGACAGTTTTGTTTCCGGGCGTATTTGAGAGACATCTTCCATTACCGCCCTACGGATGATGTTGGTGACGCCTTCTTCAACGGTCTTCACGACTGCGTCTCGACAGGGAACAGGCTGTCTAATTGGGAATAAATCTGGCCGGCGACCTTCCGATCGATTTCCGACCACCTTTGGCGCGAATCGGCAACCTGCGCAACCGAGTATTTCCGAAGAGTTTGTTCGAGCCAGGTATTTTCGCCGGCTCCGTGCTCTTCTTCTTCACGCAGTATTTCTTCCAGTACGACTCGAACCTTGGGATGGAGACCGGCGGAATTCAATTGTTCACGATAGGCTGACAGGACACGGTTTTCGAGGACTTCCGACAACACCAGAAGATCTACAAGCACCTTCGGAACTCCTCCTTCACGAGAGTAGTGCTCTTGTATCGTGCCGGTCGTCGGATCTACTTCGCCGCCCAAATCGGCAATCACGTCGGTGAGCAAGGCGGCATGATGCGCCTCGGTGGCGCAGTGGCGAGTTATATTCGTCAGCAGCTCTGTACCGGATAGCGAGCGCGCAAGCCGCCCCATCAGCAGAGCACCGTGCAATTCGCTATTGCGAAAGAAATTCAGAAGCCACATCTCCCGGTCAGTAGGCCGCATGAATATCCTTTTGACTGAATTCGGAAATCGAAATCCCGGTTAGCCGGTGCATCTTCTTGTCGAGCGTCAAGATGGCCTGGAAGTCATTCTTGGACGAAACCGGTACGCGAGAAACCACGTCTGCCCCCACGTGCTTGAAATTCGCGCCAGCCTCCAGCACACGGCGGCAGGCATCTTCATTGCCGCGGAGTCTCGGCGCGAGCAGATCATACGCAAATTGCGTGTGGCGAAATTCATCTTTGGCGATGAATGCCGCGAGCTGGCGCAGCACCGGTTCCTTGGCCTGCTGGGAAAGGCGCAAGAAAAAGTAAGCAGCGAAATGCTCGCTAATCATGTAACGCGCAAGTTCGCGAACCGCATCGTCAACGTGGTTTCGAACGTTGCGCCCGCGAATCTCGATAAGTTCAGAGTCCGTGATGGGGCGATAGCCAACAACTTCGAGGTAGCGGTTCAGAGCGTAGAAGTGTTTGTAAGACTCATAGAGTTGGACCGAAAATACCGACGTTACGTCAATCTGGTCCCAGCACGCCTGAACTAAATTGGTCGTATAGACGGGGAAGTAGGATTCGATTAAGGCTGAGTCTCTGATCTGCTCCAACAATGCAGGCTGTGTGAGGGCCAATTCGCGGTCAATGCTATTCCATGAAACATCACTTTCCAGGATCCAACGCTGCAATTCGGCGGTAGTGAGGTATTCATCGTAGATCATCGGATTCTTCCACACGCCGCAGCGCTTCGTTCACTCCATGTTGCGCTATCAACGCCATGCACCAGCGTTCGATGCCGAAAGCCGCACAACCGGAATATGCCGGCTCACCGCCCGTGAGTGTAACTTCGAATCTTGACGTGAAAAAGCGTTCGTGCAAATTGAACGACGCTACCGGAACATCCGTTCCCAAGAGGCCCGGCGCCGTGAGCTCATATTTTAGCTCTTTGATCTGTTGAAGGAGTTTCTTGCCTCGTGTCTCGCCCAGAAAGAACGGATCCTTGGCGGGCGTCAAGTTCACTGTTAGACCGAGTTGCGCGGCCCAGCGCGCAATTCTTTGCTTCCAAGCGTCACACTGAGCGCGCACAAAGCCGCAGTCGCCAAGAAATACGACCTCCCTCATCGTGAATTCCCAAAGATGGCTGTCGTTCGCGGATTCCGCGCGGAAACATCTTCCCTGGCAGGTTAGGAGGGTGTCTCCCGCAAGGGCCGAGTTCATCAGAAGTTGGTAGCAATGGTAGCAGACTGCAGGCGACAGAAAATATCTTCCTCTTTTGTTCGGAGAATTCACAGCCGAGGCGAATTGCGGGAAAGACTGGAAATACTCGCTGAGATCCAGGATCTCTTCGGCAATGACGGTCGGAAACTGCCGTTCTTCCGAACCCGCAGCCAGTGCCATCTCACGGAACCTGGATTCTAGGGCATGAATCAATGTGGTTTCAGCGGCGCCTGGGGAGAGCAAACCATCATCGGAGATGGGAAAATCGGAGTGGGGTAGAGTCCACGCGCGCGAGTTAAGCATGTTCATCGCTCTGGGAAATTCTTGGCGATGGTTTCGATGGTGCGAAACCGGTCCATTACGATTAGTTCGTCTGGTATCTTCTTGCCCGATCTTACCTCAAGAAAAGCAATCAAACGCAGAATCTTCAAGGAATCGATGCGGCCCTCATCAAATAGCGCGGTATCCGGCGCGACTTTTTCCTGCGAGTCCGCGAGCAAATCTTCATTCACGAACTTCAGCAAGATTTCCACTGCCGGATTCAGAGTCGGGCTCCCGTGGCGTTAGTCAGCAATTCGATCGGATCGAGACTCATCC